>NZ_JBXYJF010000039.1:0-25795 GCF_057396245.1 Psychrobacter sp. CX16 | reverse complement strand
AAAACCAAGTTAAGCTAACCCTTAACCAACTCATATCTATACCCCCTTTGCTGACGACAATAGCACGATGGAACCACCTGATCCCTTCTCGAACTCAGAAGTGAAACATCGTAGCGCCAATGGTAGTATGGTTCGCCCATGTGAGAGTAGGTCATCGTCAGCTCCCTATACCTTAAAAGCCCCTATTCATTAATTTGAATGGGGGCTTTTTCCTTTATGAGGGATTTTTAGCTATTATAAGTCTTACTTTAAGCTAAATAACGCTATTTAATCACTGCGTAACAGAGCAGCCTATAGCGTGTTTTAAAATTAATGTTAGAATAATGTTAAATTATAAAGAGTAGCATTATGGCTGTTGATTTATCCAATACCCTCATCGTTGCAATCTCTGCAACTGCGCTTTTTGATTTAACTGAATCAGAAACCTATCGCGAAAAACTTATCAATCAGGACCCAGCGACAGCTGCGCGAATTTTTCGTGACTTTATGCAGCAGCGTGAAAATGAGCCTTTATCAATAGGCACTGGCTTCCCTCTAATACAAGCAATATTAAACTTAAATCAGTGCGCTCAGAACCCACCGAATACCTCAGTTGAATACGGTAATGATTCACCACTAGTAGAAGTGGTTATCGTTTCTAAGAGCTCTCCTGAAACAGGGATACAAGTATTAAATGAGATACGCAAGCGAGGTTTAAGTATTACACGCTCTGCCTTCATCTCTGGTGGTAATGTTGCTGATTATATTGCTGATTTTAATGTTGATTTGTTTTTGACGACCAATCGTGAGGATGCTCAAAGCGTTACCGATGCTAGAGTCTGTGCTTGTGCCATTTTGGATGCCACTCCGGTAAATACTTTGACCTTAGATACTAATCAATTACGTATTGCTTTTGATGGGGATGCTGTATTATTTGATGATTCCGGTGAGCTGCTTTACAAACAGAAGGGTCTAAAGGCCTTTCATGACAGAGAAGCTGAAATGACAGATTTGCCTATCGAGAAAGGACCGTATGCCGATTTGCTCATTAAGCTTTCTTTGTTGCAAAAACGTCTAGTAACCTTGGAGGATCGACAGCCAATTCAAATTGCGCTAGTGACTGCTCGGAATGCACCAGCTGATTTACGTGCTATTAAAACATTACGTGAGTGGGGCGTCAGCGTTGATATGGCCTTTTTCTTAGGAGGACTTGAAAAAACAGCCGTATTAAAAACGTTTGCACCGCATATCTTTTTTGATGATTCAATTAAGCATATTGAAGCGGCTCGTGATTTTGTGCCTACCGCATTGGTGCCTTATCATTCGACTTCAGAACTTAATTCGCATACGTGGCATTTGACGAATTCTGATTAGTTCATTACTAGAATAATATTCTGTTTTTATACTTCTTATTTTTAAAAAGGTGAACTATTCTATGCTTATTATGTGGCAAAAATTATGAATTGGCGAAGATTATTTAGTATTATCAGACACCGTATTGGCCAAGTGTTTGGCTTATATGGCTTTGTATTTATTCCTATCTGGGTAATGTATTTTTTGAATAGTACGATACTATTTAATCTTTGGAATTCATTTGGCATTGTTCCGCGCTCACTAAGTTTAGGCAGCATGATAGGTATTACCTCTTCGTGGACTATGCATGGTAACTTTGCTCATTTAACGGGTAATACGATTGTTTTAGCGCAGATATTGTTCTTATTTGGACTGTTTGAACGCAATGCTTATCGTACTGTGGTTAAGCTAATTATTGGTTCGGGGTTGATGACTTGGGGACTAGGATCTCCATTCTCTATTCATATAGGGGCATCAGGTCTTATATTCTCTATGCTGGGTTATATGATTGGCGGTGCTGTGTTTGCTAAACGTTGGGGCTATCTGATTGCCTGTATTGTGATGGGTACCACGTATTGGCTAATTCTGAAAGAAGGTCTGATGCCACAAACGGGGATTTCATTTGCAGCACATTTTGGTGGACTGTGTATTGGTTTATTGATTGGGGCTAATTCTAAGCATTATTATACGGCCAGTTATTAGTACTTTTAAATAATGTAGCTAAGCGTGAGTATGTCAGGCAACAGCCTTGAAAATTTGTTACACTAACGCTCATATATGCCTTAGGTTATTATGGATAAATTGTCCGAGTAAATATAGGCTTTTGTTGGTTTGTAGGGAGTAGATGCATGGCAGAACGTTCAGCCAAGCAGTTAGGGTTAAGTAAGGCGGATTTACCCAATTCAATTATTGAAGTGATTGCGACCTTAAATAAAGGTGGCTTCGATGCTTATATCGTCGGGGGCGGGGTTCGTGATACGCTTTTGGGCTTAAATCCAAAGGATTTTGATGCTGTAACTGATGCGAGACCACATGAGGTAAAAGATATCTTTGGTAAGCGCTGCCGTATTATTGGTCGCCGTTTCCAATTAGCACATGTGTATTCTGGTCGAGACATGATTGAGGTGGCAACGTTCCGTGCGCCGCCAAGTGGTGATGCTCATACGACCAGCGATGGTATGATCGTTCGTGATAATGTTTGGGGTGATATTGAGCAGGATTTTGCTCGTCGAGACTTCTCCATTAATGCGATGTATTATCAGCCTATCAAAGGTATAGTACATGACTTCTGCAACGCCTTAGATGATATTAAGAACAAAACCTTACGCTTATTAGGCGATGCGCCAGTGCGTATTGAAGAAGATCCTGTACGTTTGCTGCGTGCTCTGCGTTTCAAAGCTAAGTTAGGCTTTAATTTTGATGAGGCGCTAGCAGAACAGTTCCATGATGATAATTGGGCGCTGTTAGAACAAGTCTCTCCGCATCGTTTGTATGATGAATCACAAAAGATGTTCACCGGTGGCTACCTAGTACCGCTGTTACCGCTATTATTTGAATACGGTGCTATTAAGCATCTGATTATTTATCCGCCTGAAAAGCCAACCGCTTTGGTCTCTCAAGTTGCTATTAATACTGACAAGCGCATTGCACAAGGTAAGAGTATTAACCCAGCTTTCTTCTATGCGGCTTTGTTATGGGATAACTATTTACATCAGTTGGCGAAGTTCAAGAAAAAGAACATGCCATTTCATGATGCGCAGTTACAAGCGGCAAGCAAGGTTATTGATCGTCAACGCATTAAAACAGCGATTCCACGGTTTGCTGAGCAGTTTATCCGAGATATTTGGATGATGCAGCCAAAACTGGCCAATCCTCGTGTGAAGCAGATTCCGCAATTAGCAGAGCATGCGCGTTTCCGTGCAGCTTTTGATTTCTTGTTGCTGCGTGAACAGTGTGATGATGCATCGAACCCATTGTCAGAATCTACCAATGGTATGGGTGAGTGGTGGCAGACCTATCAGACACTGTCTGAAAAACAAAAACAGCAAGCCATTGATGACTTTGCCGGTGATAGCCGCCGTGGCAGCAGTAAATCAAGTCGTAATCGCACGCGTAATCGCAATCGTCAGAAAGAGCCTGTTATTAATACGCCTGATAATCGCAATACGGCGAAGCCAAATAATCATTATGAGGCCAAGCCGCCAAAGCAAAAGGTAGATACTCAAACACAAAATACGGCAGCCAACAACAAACAGCCGCATTATGCCGAAGAGCGCGCGCAGCTCAAAAAGCTATCTCTTGGTAAATTAGCAGGAGAGCAGGCACCGAAGGACAATCAGCCAAGGCCATTGTTTACCATTAATGCTGATAAGATGGCTAAACAGGTGCCAAGCCAGTCTGACATTGAATCTCGCGTTAAAAATGCGGAGAAACAGGCTCAGGCTAATAAGTCAGCTCGAAGTGATAGCCATAAGTCTAAGCAAGCAGCTGAGCAGCGCGATGTGATGACTAAATCGAATCAAAGCAGCGCTCAGTCTAAAGACACTCATAAATCAGCCGCGCCTACAGTAGAGGCAGTCTTATTGCCAAAAGCAGAGCCTGTACCAAGTAAACGTCGTCGCCGTCAGCCAACTCAAGAGCTTTCTCAATCTGAATTGGCTCAAGCAGGTAAAGCCCAGAAAGATAAGGCTCAAGAGGAGCGTAAGAAGTTAGTTGCGGAGGCACCAGTTGATGCTGATACGACTGCAATTCAGACGCAATCCAAACCGAAGCGCACCGCACAATCTAAAGCCAAATCGAAGGCGGAAGTCTCAAATGAGCAGCCTCAAAAGGCAACTGCTCAAAGCGTTAGCCAGAAAAATGCTAAAGCGATCAGTGAGATTGTTGATAAAGTCATACCGAAAAGCGATCGTGTGCCCGCCACCCGTCGTCGGCGTGAGCCAAGCTCAACCGTGAGTGTGAGTGAAAGGGCATAGCTTGTCGCTATGGCTTCTTTAAAACTGCTACAGGGTTAACCTCGCTAAGGCTTAATTTTAGGTATTTGCGTTAGGTTAGCCAGTAGCAGTTTTAAGTTGGTTGATAGTAATAGTTTGGTTTGAAAGTTAATAGATAAGTACAGGCGGATAACAAGATGGCGCAAGCGTCACAACCAGATAAATCACATCGTTGTTATTTAGGGTTGGGTGGTAACCTGACCAATGAGCTTGGCACGCCCAATGAGCATATTTACCGTGCGTTTGCTCGGCTAAAGTCTCATCCGGCCATTACTCAATTGCGCGCCTCATCTTTATATGCCTCGAAACCGATGGGTCCACAAGATCAGCCGGATTTTATTAATGCAGTTACTGAGATTGATACGACCTTAGGCCCCTACGAGCTATTGGCTTTGTGCCAACAGCTTGAGCAAGAAGCGCAGCGAGTGCGTTTACGTCATTGGGGTGAGCGCAGCTTGGATGTGGATGTGTTGCTATATGCCGATCAGTCTATTAACTCTCCTACATTAACCGTTCCGCATCCTGGTATTACTCAGCGAAACTTTGTGCTTATTCCTTTGAAAGAGTTAAATCCTAATCTAATCATTGGTAATACAGTCATTACTGATTTTGACTATAGCCAGGATTGGACAGGGCTAACCCAGTTACCTAGCGACTCAGTTTAAGGTCACTTTATCTTTTTGTGCCAGGCTATAAGTATTCGCTGGAGGTTGAAGGCAACAGGTGTGGTATATCAGCCTTATTCTCTTAATATTACATGATTCTTGAGTGACCCGTTATGATTACCTTATCTACTTTAAAGAAGTACAAAAAAAAAGGGCGCAAATTCAGTTGTCTGACGTGCTACGATGCGATGTTTGCCAAAATGATGCAAAATGCAGAAGTAGATACCATTTTAATTGGGGACAGCTTGGGCATGGTGGTGCAAGGTCATGACTCTACTCTGCCAGTAACGGTTGACGATATTGCCTATCACGCAGCAAATGTCGCACGTAGCAACCAGCATGCGCTAATTATGGCAGACCTGCCATTTATGAGCTATGTCACATTAGAGGACACCATCACCAATACACGTAAAATAATGCAAGCCGGTGCGCATGTTATTAAACTAGAAGGCGGAGCCGAGCTTAGCGAGTCAGTTGCTGCATTAACTGCAGCGGGCGCTCCAATTTGTGTACATTTGGGTTTAACACCACAATCAGTTAATGTCTTTGGTGGCTACAAAGTACAAGGTAAAACAGAGGACAGCGCGGCTAAGCTTATGTCTGACGTGGAGGCTGTTGTGGCGGCCGGTGCAGCGCTTATCTTACTCGAGTGTGTTCCTGCCTCACTGGCAAAACAGGTCACTGAATCTGTCGATGTTCCTGTTATTGGTATTGGTGCTGGTCCTGATACGGATGGCCAAGTATTGGTGATGCATGACATGCTTGGAGTCACGCATGGACGTACTGCACGCTTTGTGCATGACTTTTTGACCGATGAGCGCAATAAAAATAGCGAATATGCAGGAAGTGTTGAGGGCGCATTTGCTTTATTCCACCAGTCCGTTATTGAAGGCAGTTACCCGCAGCCAGAGCATCAGTTTAATTAAGCTAAGCACAAATAGTTTTATCTTCTTTGTTGATTTAAATCATTCTGTTAAATCGAAATAGAATAATGGCAGCGTACAAAATAAATATATTGGGCTTGAATTTGGATGCCGAGCATGACTGAAACATTAACTTCGATTAGTAGCGTACGTGAGACGTTAAACCCATTACGTGCGAATAAGACCATCGCACTGGTACCGACCATGGGTAATTTGCATGAAGGTCATCTATCTTTAGTAAAATTGGCACAACAACATGCAGATATCGTGGTGGTTAGTATATTTGTTAACCCAACTCAGTTTGGTGTGGGCGAGGATTTAGACAGTTATCCACGAACGCTTAAAGCGGATACCGAGAAGCTAACTGCGGCGGCGGTGGATTATATCTTTGCGCCGATAGTAGAGGATATGTATCCAGTGATGCCGCCACCGACGCAAGTACTGGCAGGTAGTATCAGTCAACAGCTGTGCGGCAAGACACGTCCTACGCATTTTGATGGTGTAGGTATTGTGGTGACGAAGCTATTTAATATCGTACAGCCAAACATCGCTGTCTTTGGTCAAAAGGATTATCAGCAATTGGCCATTATCAAGCAGCTAGTACGTGACTTAAGCTATGATATTGATATTTTATCTGGTGCCATCGTGCGTGCTGACGATGGTTTGGCATTGTCTTCACGCAATCAGTATTTAACTGAGTCTGAACGTCAAATAGCGCCCACGCTTAATCAAGAGGTCAGCCGCCTTGCAGAAAAATTAAAACAGGGTGCTGCTCAAAATGTACAACAGCTCCATGAGCTTATTGATGACAGCATAAAGCGTATCAATAGCCAAGGGTTCAAAGTTGATTATCTAGAAGTTAAAAATCAAGATTTATCAGAAGTAACAGACTTAGTAGCTAATAAAGACTTGGTTATCGTCACTGCAGCTTGGTTAGGTAAAGCACGCCTGCTTGATAATCAAATATTAACAATAGTCACTTAAAAAGTATATTAGATGTAACACAGTATATATAAGGCTAGGTATATTACCTATACTTAGTCTCAGCGAATCTCAATGAGATTACACCTATAAGCAATAATAATAAATCGTATTGTCGGTATGGAGAGCGTCATATATGCTGGAAAATGAATCTCAGGTAAGTGGCACAAGTATCGATTATAGTGCATTATCAGGCGCTGGTATTGATGTTATTATCGTTTCAGGACGCTCTGGCTCTGGTAAAACATCAGTACTCAATATATTAGAAGATCTTGGTTATTATGCGATTGATAATATGCCATTATCTTTGGTTCCTGAGGCAGTGATTAAGCTAACACAAGATGGCGGTATTACTAAGCTTGCTCTTGGTGTGGATATTCGGACGCTACAGGCAGACTCTTCTAACTTTGCGCATATTCGCGACAGATTGGTTGACTCTTATGGTTCAGGCAGTCTAAGAGTATTATATGTCACAGCTCAAGAGTCGGTGTTGGTGGCTCGATTTGCAGCGACTCGTCGTGTGCATCCGCTGATGACAACCAGTACCAACATCACCAGTAATCTACCAAATGCGATTAAGAAAGAAGCGGACACATTACAGCCTATTTCAAGTAATGCAGATATCATTATTGATACCAGTCAGCTAAATATTCATCAGCTTAAAGAACGGGTACGTGAGTATGTCGGTGTAGACAATGAGATAACCATTAACCTGCTATCGTTTGGCTTTAAATATGGGCTACCGATTGATTCAGACTTTGTATTTGATGTCCGTATACTGCCCAACCCGCATTGGCATACTGAATTACGTAGTAAAACTGGGAAAGACGATGAGGTGATTCAGTTTTTTGCTGAATATCCGGAAGTCGATAATATTCAGCGTGATATTCAAAGCTTTTTACAACGTTGGCTGCCTGAGTTTTTGCATAATAACCGTCATACAGTGACGGTAGCAATTGGCTGTACTGGCGGTAAGCACCGCTCAGTTTATATCACTGAGCAGCTTAATAAGACACTCAGTGAAAACTTGCCAAAAGAGCTTAAAGTAATCGTTAAGCACAGAGAGAAATCACGTTGGCAGGCATAGTAAATTGCCCTTTATTTAAAAATTAAAAGCATCATTCTGCTTTGATAGACACACCAGTACATATTTATATTTATTAATAATTTGAGAGTTATATGATTGATTGGTCCGAACATGACATGCGAGTTTCTCGCACTGAACTAAAAAAAGCACATGAGCGTTTGCAGCAGCTTGCAGAGCCATTGGCTGGCTTGTCCAAAAAGCAGATGAAAAAACTACCTGCTTCTGAATATTTTTTAGACGAATTGATGTCGTTAACTGATATCACAAGCGCAAATGCCCGTAATCGTCAAATCAAGCGTGTGGGTAAACTGATTAGTGAAGAAGACCGTCATGCACTTGTGGATGCTTTATTCCAAACCCGTTTTAGTAATGAGCAAGCGGCTAAAATTGAAGGTTGGTATACCCGTTTAAATATAAACGATGAAGGCACACTAAAGCAGTTTTGCAAACAATTTAAAGCGGCAGAACGCAACAGCGTTTATCAGCTGTTATTATGGATTGAGTATGCAAAGCATATGAACGATGACGAGCTTCTTGCTGAATCAGAGGCTGACCTAGTGAGCTATATCAAAGAAGTAGCGATTTTAACTCAGTTAGCGTAAATAGATTGTTGGTCGACTTGATATTTTTAGCTAGCAATCTAAATATCTATAACTTGAATCACATCATAAGCAGGCGTCTCGTAAGGGTGCGCCTGCTTTAATGCCCCTATAACCGCAGTTATTTTATCTTGAGCCACGACCATTTCTACTCGCCATTCGGTAACTTGTTCAACCTTATTATGCGCACCAATATGTGGATTGCTGCCTGCTAGCGGCATAAATTGACCTGTTCCTTGGACTTGCCAACAGCAATTAGAATAATGACCAATCTGTCCTGCACCAGCTGCAAATAAAGCAGACTTTACTTTCTCTAAGTCAGTATCTGGGATAAATACGGTCAATTTATACATAAATATGAATCCTTGAGGTATCTGATGGGCAAAGATTTAATAAGCGTTTAGATAATGAAAAAAGCTGACTATAATCAATCATAGTCAGCTTTTTGGGTTTAAGCAAACAGCACTCATTGATTAGCTTAATGGTACGCCAATACGTTGAGCGACTTCTTCATATGACTCAATCACGTCGCCTAAGCTTTGACGGAAACGGTCTTTATCTAACTTTTTCTTAGTTTCTTTGTCCCAGATACGGCAGCCATCTGGAGAAAATTCATCACCTAACACGATGCGGTCTTGGAACACGCCAAACTCAAGTTTGAAGTCTACCAGCATTAAACCGCCAGCAGCGAATAACTCTTTCAGC
This sequence comes from Psychrobacter sp. CX16, assembly GCF_057396245.1. Lineage (NCBI taxonomy): Bacteria > Pseudomonadati > Pseudomonadota > Gammaproteobacteria > Moraxellales > Moraxellaceae > Psychrobacter > Psychrobacter sp. CX16. The sequence continues at coordinate 16,510 of NZ_JBXYJF010000039.1, read as the reverse complement.
ACATCGTTAACTTTAAAGGTAATCTCTTTCATCTTATCAAGCTGTTCTTTAGTCGCCCAGCCAAGAGATACAGACAATGATTCATTAACCATAGGATCGCCTAGAGCATCATCTTTAAAGAATAACTCATAAGTAGGCGGTGTCAATGGTTGACCTTCTTCTAGCCCAAGACGACGTACTAAACTGCCGGCTGCAAAGTTACGAACTACACACTCTACAGGAATCATGTTTAGACGCTTAACCAGCACTTCATCATCAGAAAGCTGTTTTTCAAAATGAGTTTCGATACCGGCTTCATCAAGTTTTTGCATGATAAACGCGTTAAAACGGTTATTTACTTGTCCCTTACGGCCTAGCTGCTCAACGCGCTCACCATTAAAAGCAGAGGTATCGTCACGGAAATGTAGAATCAGATAATCAGCGTTATCTGTTTCATAGACAGACTTAGCCTTGCCTTTGTAAAGTAAATCTTGTTTTTGAAATTGCATGATGTCAGTCCTATGCAAGTAGTTAAAGGGGGATGACCCGGTTAACTAAAAAGGGTTATGAAAGAAATAAGAGACAATGATAAGTAACGTTAATCGATTTAAACGAGATTAATTAGCCTGCTCACTAACGGGTACTTGACGATAAGGCGGCGGTAAATCATAGCGTTGGCCTGATTTGTTCTCCGTATCAATCGTATTTACGCCCACGTGCGGTGTTGGATAGAGCGGCACGAAAGGAGCAGTTTCTTTATCAGCAGGCAGCTGTAAGGGCTCAAGCTTTTCTGCTTTTTGGTAATCGAGGGTGCCATCATCGACTCGACCAAATAGATCTCTAGTGGCTTGGCACCCTGATAATACAGCAACGCTACTAATACCGATAATAGCGACCTGAAAAGCGGTACGTAATGTATCTGGCATGAGTCGCGGTGATTTTCTAGATGATAGTAATTGGCGCATGGGTTTTCCTATGTCAGTTGTTGATATCTATATGTTTTAGCTTCTAGATTCAACAACCCTATTCAAAAGTACAATGATTCAATCGATAGTACAATATTAGTCAATACTACAGAGTTGTTAGGTTAATCAATTAATCCTGCAGCACGTAAGCCGGCATCTACCTCAGCATGGTATTGCTCATTGAGCCATACCATTGGCAAACGGATGCCTTTTTCGATTTTGCCCATTTTATTTAGCGCATATTTTACGGGAATTGGGCTTGATTCAACAAACATCAATTTGTGTAATGGCTCAATTGCGTCGTGCGCTTGTTTGGCTGCGTCAAAGTCGCCTTTTAATGCGGCCTCAAAGATAGTGCTCATAGCTTTAGGAATAATATTGGCGGTCACCGAGATATTACCTTTAGCGCCGTGCTGCATTAGCTCAAGTGAAGTACCATCATCGCCAGAGAGTACCACCATACGCTCGCCAACCGCTTCGATAAGCTGCTTACCACGTTCTACTGAACCGGTAGCATCTTTGATAGCAACAATGTTATCGAAGTCCGCTAAGCGTTCAACCGTTTCTTGAGCGATATCTACAACCGTACGGCCAGGCACATTATAAAGCATTTGCGGCATATCTACAGCCTCGGCAATGGCTTTATAGTGCTGATATAACCCTTCTTGAGTCGGCTTGTTGTAGTAGGGCGCAACTAGCAATGCGCAGTCAGCACCGGCATCTTTGGCTTCAGAGGTTAAGTGAATCGCCTCTTTGGTATTGTTAGCACCGGTACCTGCAATAACAGGAACACGGCCATTAACATGTTTGACAAAGTAGCGAATCACATCGCTGTGCTCTTGCATAGACAAAGTAGCTGACTCGCCTGTGGTGCCAACAGCAACCAAACAATGCGTACCTTGCTCGATATGCCAATCAATCAGCTGAGCAAGACGATTATAATCAATCTCGCCATCTGGATGCATCGGTGTAACTAAGGCAACCATCGAGCCTTGCAATTGGGTTTGAAAATCAGAATAGGGGTTACTCATAATATTGCCTTATTATCTCAACTAATTAGCGTATTTATTGGTCTATAAAAGAAGACTCTCCATCTATGAGAGAGTATTTGAAGGCGTTTTGCTAAACAATCAATGATTTAAAGGAATGAAAAGCCGTTTATAAGCGCATTGTGCCTATAAATGAATGAAAAGCTAAGTGAGTCATCTTATTGCTTGACCAAAGATTTCTGACCCATTCCCTTCATAAAAATTGCAATTAGTGTAGCACATTCACCCTGACGCAATCACCAAGCTATTTTACGTTTAAATGTAGCATAGCGATACTTAGTTTTGCTGTTTAATAACAGATTAAGCGATAAAGCCACTGATTAACCTTAAATAAAGTACGATACAGAGGCGCTTAGACCAATATTACAAAATACAATTTAGTGTAGGGCAGTGCTATGGTTTAATTAACTAAGAAACCAAGATAGAAATTAAGAGACTCTATCGCAGTAAACAGATTTTTTATTTAACAAAATAATAAGTCACTAGATTATATAAATAAAACCAGTAAGTAAAACCAAAATTTAAAGGATTAATAATGATGGATACTGACAATCGTAAATTTGATATTGTGTTATATGGGGCAACCAGCTTTGTAGGGCAATTGGTCGCCGATTATTTGCAGCGCTTTTTGTCCAGTGAAGATAATGACAGCAAAGAGAGCGTTAGCTGGGCAATTGCTGGACGGAATCAGGAGAAGCTCAATCAAGTCAAAAAAGATATTGGTAATCAAAATCTACCAACCATTATCGCTGATAGTGAAGATGCAGACAGCTTAGATAAAATGACAGCGCAAACTAAGGTTATTATCTCAACCGTTGGTCCTTATTTAAAATATGGCGAGCCGTTAATTAAGGCTTGTACTGATAATGGCACCGATTATGTGGACTTAACCGGTGAGGTTATCTTTATCAAAGATATGATGGATAAATACCAGAAGGCAGCCAAAGAGTCAGGCGCACGTATCGTCAACTCTTGCGGCTTTGATTCAATCCCTTCTGATTTGGGCGTATTATTTACTCAAAAATGTGCTCAAAAAGAATTTGGCGAATACTGCGATACTATTAATATGCGCGTAAAAGCGGCGAAGGGCGGTCTGTCTGGCGGTACCTTTGCGTCAATGGCGACAATCTTTGAAGAGGTTGGTAAAAATAAATCTCGCCGTAAGCAGTTGGCCAATCCTTATATTTTAAATGACGATGATGACGCCCCAAGCATCCGTCAGCAAAATGTCAACACACCTAAGTGGGACGCAGAGAATGAACGCTGGCTAGCGCCATTTATCATGGCCTCGATTAATACTCGTATCGTGCACCGCAGCAACCAGTTACGTGATTATGAGTATGGCCGCTTATTCAAATATGATGAAGCAATCTGGATGCCGGCAGGTATGAAAGGTCGCGTATTTAGCTATGCGATGACCGCAGGTCTAGCAGGATTTGCTACCAGCATGATATTCAAGCCAAGTCGTGATTTGGTTAATGAGCGTATTCTACCGAAATCTGGTGAGGGTCCTTCTAAGTCTGAGCGTGACAATGGTTATTTTGATATTCGCTTCTTTGGCTATACCAATAAGTCGCATCAGATACGTACTAAAGTCACTGGCGATAAAGACCCAGGCTATGGTAGTACTTGTCAGATGCTATCGCAAAGTGCGCTGTGCTTGCTGCAAGATATCAGTAAAGATGATGTTGAAGGTGGATTCTGGACAGCCGCTTCTGCAATGGGTGAGCCGCTGATTGAGCGATTAGAAAAACATGCTGGTATTAAGTTTGACAGAATCGCTCGCTAAGATTTATTTCTTTTTTGATTGAATGACACACTACTATTCCTACTAGGCAAAAGCCTCTCTATTAATATAGCGAGGCTTTTTGTTTTTGATACTGATTTAGGCAGAGGGCGCTTAGCCCTAAACTATTAAATAAATTTGACTATGTATTTAGCAGAGAATACTAGCAATATACTAGATAAGAGTGTTTAAGTAAGGTTTCATAGTGTTACGAGGATACATAGAGATACATTTTGTTAGTGTACTTAAACGTCTTAAATATTCTGAATTGTTTATTCTTAAATGAGCAACTGATATTTGCTGTACGACGACTTTGCCATCACCAAAAATCTACAGTCAGATAAGTCGAATTATTTATTTATCTAATGCGCTTTTATTAAGGAGTGGTATGGCTCAGCGCTCATTTTAATTAAGTAAAAATAGCGACAATAAAAAATAAATACATTTTATCCTCTTATTATTTTTATCACTATATTTTGGAGAATACTTTATGAAACTTAATATGCTTACTGCCACAATGATTGCTTCATGTGTTGCCTTATGTGCAACCTCTGCAAATGCAGCTATAACCAAAGATAGCCATGGTAATGTAGGCTATGACAGCTATGATGAATGTGTTGCTGCCGTAAAAGCAGGCGATGCTAAATTCTATAAGCCTTATACTTATCAGCAGCCTAAGCGTTTAAAAGGTGAAGTCTCAGTTAAAACAATGAAATTATCAGAAGTGACCATTCCGGATAGCTTTGCCAATAATTCATCACTTCAAACCAAAGAATATAGTGCTGGTGCTTGTGACCGCGGTGTGGGTCAATCAAATGGTCGTTATGGTGTATCAGGCGAATTAGTAGGTAAATATGTGCCTATCTCACCTGATATGTCAGTGAACGTCTATCGTGACCGTAATGGTAATCCTGTTCGTATTACCATGCAGCAGTGTGATAATCACTTCAGCAGCAAGTTCCCAACACCTGTGGTTAGCGAAATGAAAGCGCCAGAAGCACAGCTTAATATCGCAGAAGAACGTAGCGTTGAAGCTGTGACCGTCTCTGAACGTCGTACAGTCCGTCCTACGACGTATCATGTAAAAGAAGTAATTATGGTGCCAAGTGATCAAGTAAGACGTATAGAAACCAACACAGGTACTAAAGTCGCCATTGAGAACAGAAGAAACAATGCTGTCGTTGTTGGCGAAGAAGCCAACCAACGTATTTTAAATCGTGTTGAGCAGCCTCAAGAAGTACCGGTATATACTGTACCAGACGCTGATGCACCACGTCGATAATGACAAGAGAGCTTAGTTGTTAGTATAAAAAATTAATAGCATAAAAAGGGGCAACCAATTGGTTACCCCTTTTTTATTACTCTAATATTTAACTCTATAAAGCCAGTTGCTTGTTTAAAAGACGAGACTATCGCGTCTTTTTAAGGCCGGCTTCTTTAAGCAGCGCACCCAATGAGCCGATTTTATTTTCTTCCGCTTTTGGTTTGTTGGCTTTATTTGGCTTGGTCTTATCCGCAGCATTAGAACGACTGCCCTTAGTGCTGCTTGGCTTTGCTCTACTGTTACGGCGCTGAGTCGATGCCGGTTTGTTAGCCTTGCTTGAGGCAGGTTTACTATCTGCGCTACCTTTCTCTGCTGCAGGACGTTTGGCAGGTGCCGCATCTTCTGATTTCATGCTAAAGCCAATACGGCCACGCTTTTCGTCAACAGAGATAACACGTACCGTAACGATGTCGCCCGGCTTAACTAAGTTTATTGGGTCTTCAACAAAGTCATTAGCCATCTCAGAGATATGCACGAGACCATCTTGGTGAACACCGACATCAACGAAGCAGCCAAAGCCAGTAACGTTAGTGACCACGCCTTCAAGCTGCATACCTTCTTCTAAATCGCTCACACTATTTACGTCGTCTCTAAATTGAGCGGTCTTGAACTCAGGACGCGGGTCATGTGCAGGCTTAGCAAGCTCTTGCTTAATAGCAGCGATACTGATGTTGTCATCGTTTGCCGCTTCTATGTCATTCACAGCAAGCTCATTAATCACGTTCTCGTTACCTAAAACGTCAGTAATCTGCTTGCCTGATTTTTCTAGTATTTCTTTAACCAGTGCATAGCTCTCTGGATGCACACCGGTGGCATCTAATGGCTCTTCGCCATCACGGATACGTAAGAAACCAGCGGCTTGTTCAAAGGTTTTAACGCCCAAACGTGGCACATCTTTTAGCTGTTCACGATTGGTAAAGGCGCCGTGCTCTTTGCGGTAATTAACAATTTGCTGTGCCACGTTGCGGTTTAAGCCCGCAATGTGGGCTAGGATAGCAGGACTTGCTGTGTTGACATCAACACCAACCGCATTCACGCTGTCTTGAGTAACTTTATCTAGACTATCCGATAGCTGGGCTTGGTTAACATCATGCTGATATTGACCAACGCCAATGGCTTTAGGCTCAACTTTCACAAGCTCAGATAATGGGTCTTGTAGACGGCGTGCGATAGAGACGGCACCGCGAATAGACACATCTAAATCAGCAAGCTCATCACTGGCAAGCTCACTGGCTGAATAAACAGAAGCACCTGATTCATTAACCACAACAGCTGTTGCTTTGATAGCAGCATCAGCATCAATAACCGCTTTAATCATCGCGTCAGTTTCACGGCTTGCGGTACCATTGCCTATGGCCACAAGCTCAACATTATGTGCTTTTAATAACGCAGAGATAGTATCTTTTGCTTCATCCATTTTGTTATCTGGTGCAAAAGGATAAACGGTAGCTATGGCAGGTTTATCTGAGTCATCACGAATCACATTACCTTGAGCATCGATAACGGCCATTTTAACGCCATGACGAATGCCTGGATCAACACCTAAGATAACTTTACGACCGGCAGGGGCTGCCATCAATAAGTGTTGTAAATTATTGGCAAATACATCAATCGCATCAGCTTCTGCGGCTAGACGCTTTTCAGTTAATAAACGGTGCCCGATATGAGGGCGCCATTTATCTTTCCACAAGCTGTTGGCTGCTTCTAGTAAAAATTCACGACGTTCTGTAGGCTGCTTGGCATCAATCTCAAATTTATTAATGATTTTTTCGATAAATGGAGCATCTTCACCCTCTACTTTTAATACCAAGACATTTTCTTGGCGGCCACGTAACATGGCAAGTAGGCGATGATTTGGCAGACGAGCCAAGCTTTCACTGTGCTCAAAGTAATCAGAGAATTTTTCGCCAACTTCACGCTTCTCTTCATTGGCAAGGCTTGAGTTAATGGTGGCAGTTTTAGCAAAGCCACTACGCAAGTTATCAAGTAGTTCAAGCTCTTGAGTCCAGTTATCAATGATAATGGCTTCAACACCGGCCAATTGCTTCTCAGTATCTGAGAAATCAACATCAATCTCATTACCCGTATCATCAGTAATGGTTTCTGGCAGGGTATAACTGCTTAATGCATCAAGCGGCGTTACTTCATTGTTTAAGAGGTTATCAGCAACAACGTCTAGGCCTGCAGCACGTGCTTTGGCAGCTAGTGAACGGCGGCGAGGGCGATAAGGCAGATAGATGTCTTCAAGCTCAAGCTTTGAAGTGGCTTTTTCGATACGTGCTTGCAGTGCTTCAGTTAGATTCCCTTGGCTTTGCAGCAGCTCTAAAATCTTCGCGCGACGTGTGGCCATGTCACGTTCGTAATTTAGACCCTTTTCAAGCGCACGTAATTGGCTGTCATCCAAGCCTTGTGTTTTTTCTTTACGATAGCGGGCGATGAACGGCACAGTCGCACCATCGTCGTAAAGCTTCACAAACGCATTGACCTGCGTAGGCTTAATACCCAACTCTTTTGCAAGCTTGTTATGAATGTTAGCAATGACATCAGCGGACAAAACAGAGGTGTTTTGGCTGGAAGTGGTGTTTTGAGTGTTAATATCGGTTTGGTTCATATCCGTATCGAAGTTTATAAATGTGGCAGGCATTATAGCAAAAGCTAGCCCAATAAAAACGCTTTTGCCGATTTATGTTGATATGTTTTACAGTGTGGTTAGATTTTTGGCCTAATATTGTCTCTATAATGCGTTGATACGCTTAAATATTACCGTTATTACTTATCAAGACTCAATACTTATTCACTAAAAAACGCATTTAAGAGTCTGGTGATTGATAGAGAAACTAAATTGGCTAATGTAAGCTAACCTTTATAAACCATGTGACTTTATAAGTAAAATTGCAAGAATATCTATTTGGTAAGCTCAAGCGTTTGTGTTAGTGCCATATCAGCTGCTTAAGTTAACAAACACATACAGCATTACACTGTAATGTGGGTGTAATTTCAACTGTAATCTTATACACTAAATCATAACTGAATTTATTAAATAATAAAGATATGTAGAACAATAGGAAAATATTATGCTAGACAATAAAATCAATAATACTGACACCCTAACTCATCGTATTTTGGTCGTTGATGATGATGCACGGCTTCGCTCGTTATTGCAGCGCTTTTTAGAAGATGATGGTTTTGTGGTGCGTACCGCGCATGATGGTAGCCAAATGGATAAGCTGATGCAGCGAGAGCTGTTTTCGCTTGTGGTGCTTGATTTAATGCTGCCTGGTGAAGACGGTATCAGTATTTGTAAGCGCTTAAGAGAAGATAACAGTGATATCCCAATCATCATGTTGACGGCAAAAGGCTCTGACAGCGATAGAATTGCGGGACTAGAGGCTGGAGCAGATGACTATTTGCCAAAACCTTTTAACCCAAAAGAGCTGCTTGCTCGTATTAAAGCCGTCTTGCGTCGTCATAGCCGCGAGTTACCTGGTGCGCCTTCTCAACAAGTAGAAGTCGTGGAATTCGGTCCTTGGACTCTTGATCTATCGACTCGTACGCTCAAACGTGATGGCAACCTAGTAACCTTAACCACAGGTGAATTCTCAGTGCTCAAAGCCTTGGTTCAGCATCCACGTGAGCCATTGACGCGTGATAAGTTGATGAACTTAGCACGTGGCCGAGAGTGGGGTGCCATGGAGCGCTCGATTGACGTTCAAGTATCTCGTTTACGCCGTTTGATTGAAGATAACCCATCACAGGCACGCTATATCCAGACCGTATGGGGTGTGGGCTATGTATTCGTACCTGATGAAGAAGACGGTAAATAATCAATAAAAATAAGAAACGGAGTGGACGATGAAAGATGATTCTCAAGGAGAGAGGCATATAGGAAACAGTAAAGGTAGTACTCATAATGACCACTCGTCTGTAAAGGCGGGTGGTCAAGGTTCACAACAAGGTGGCTCTGACGATAGCTTAACAGATGTCTTAGAACAGATTGAGCCGCATAAAGAGACGGGTAAAGCCAGTATCGGCGATATTATGGAAACGCTTGAATCTCGTGGCTTTGGCCCTTTACTGTTTGGCCCTGCGTTAATCGCTGTGATGCCAACTGGCGGCATTCCTGGCGTACCTACTGTTTGCGGGGTGGTGATTGCTTTATTAAGCGTGCAAATGATTATGGGTAAAAGCCAACCTTGGCTACCCAACTTTATTAATAAGATTGATTTTGATAAGCAGAAGCTTGAGAAAGGCGTTAATATCGCAAGTAAGGTGACCACAAAAATCGATAAAATTTCTAAACCTCGTTTGCAGCAGTTGTCGTCTGAAGGTGCTAAAAAGGTCATTGCAGGGGTGTGTATTTTAGCCGCTTTATCGATGATACCGCTAGAAGCAGTTCCTTTTGCGGTAATGATTCCAGCAACTTCTATTATCTTGTTTGCGATTGGACTGATTACTAAAGACGGTTACTTTACAGTCGCTGCATTACTATTGAATCTTGCGACACTATATTTCCTAATTACGAAAATAATGGGTGGCTAAAAGCTTTTAGAAGCCGCTTTGCAACTTGTCTCTCTAAATATTCATTCCATAAAAAAGATAGCCACTATCTTAGCTGGCTGTCTTTACTACCACGTCTGTTAAACAATTCTTGCGATTTGGCTTCGGCTTCTAATTTGCCTTGACAGTGTACACAGTGCTGTACACCAGGTAGAGCCTGCCTACGTGCTTCTGGAATTGGATTACCACATTCATCACAAAACGCTAAACTCTCGCCACTTGGTAGAGATCGTCTTGCTCGCTCTAACGCATCATTAACAGTGGCATCCATCTGTTCATGTTCTGCACCGTCTCGTGCCCATCCTCCGGCCATAATTTACTCCTATTGTTGATTAAACCTCTCACTTAATAAAAGGTGTTTAATCTAAGTTATTTCGTTTGATAGGAATAAATTATGAGGCTTAGCCCTTTAATGCTCAAGGAGTGGCTTGGGGCAGTCTTGTATGGGCGCGGTATCAAGCCGTATCAGAATGTAAAATAGTCAATTTAACCTTTAGCCCTAATCCGAACATAGCAATTACTTTGGCTGTAGCGCTATAACCTGACCACGAACTCCGATACTGGCATCACTCATTAAGCAGACATAAGCAGGCATCAAATCTTCTGGTGTTTTAAGGGTATTGGGATCTTCACCAGGATAGGCGTGGGCGCGCATATTAGTACGAGTCGCACCAGGGTTGATACAGTTAAAGCGCAGCGTCGTTGTATTCTGAGTCTCTTGAGTAAAGATATCGCTCATACCTTCAACGGCTTGCTTCGATAATGCATAAGCACCCCAGAATGCTCTTGGGTGGGTGCCCACAGTGCTGCTAGTGAACACAAAAGAGCCATTATCGACATCTTTCACCAGTGGCATTAGCACTTGAGTCAACATAAAGGTAGCGGTAGTATTGACACGCATGACTTGTTCGAAAGTCACGATGTCATACATCTCAAGTGGTGTTAACGCGCCTAATAAGCTGGCATTGTGTAGTACGCCGTGTAGCTCACCAATCTCCGTTTGTATCAAATTGGCAAATTGCTGCATATCGCTGTAACTGGCTGTCTCTAGATTCATCGGCATAATGGCAGGCTGTTTGCCACCTGCCGCCTCGATCTCATCATAAACCGCTTCTAACTTACTTAATGTTCTGCCCAATAGTAAAACCGTTGCGCCATATTTCGCATAGGTCAGGGCAGCAACACGGCCGATACCAGCACCTGCGCCAGTGACTAAAATAGTTTTACCCTCTAAGCAGTTTGGGGTGGGGGTGAAGCTGCGAATCTGTTCATGAGTTAACGGAGTTTGAGTCATAAGGTCACTATGTCTAAGTTATTAAATAGGATATTAGGATAAAATGTTATAAATGGCTTTTATAAATAGTCAAAAGACTTAGAGCGCATCAATTTAACCAAAGCTTTGGGTGTATCAGCAGTGTAATCTGCGCCCCAAGTATTCATGCGGTCTTTATCTTCTGGTGGAATGTAACCATAACCTGCCAATACTGTGGTCATGCCTGCTGCATTACCGGCTTGAATATCACGGATATGATCACCGATATAGATAACACTGTTGGCAACACCGCGAGGCAGCTCCAATCTCTCTAAAGCAAGATTCATTGGCTCAGGATCTGGCTTTGTATTACACACATCATCTGGGCAGACCAAAACCGCACAGCGATCGGTCAGATTTAAGCAGTCTAAAAGCTTCGTCGATAAATAGCGTGGCTTGTTGGTAACGATGCCCCATGGGGTACCGTTTTTATCATAAAAATCAAGCAGCGCATCTAGCTCTGGAAAGACACGACTGTCGACACAGATATCTGATTCATATTCGTCTAAAAACTGCTGACGGTACTGCTGAACCTGCTCTTCAGTAATAGGCTGGTCGTTATACGTCAGCATCAGCTTTACCATAGCTGCAGCGCCGGCAGAGACTTGTTCACGAATGGCATCGCTTGGCGGTACTTGCCAACCATTTTGCTCTGACATACGCTGAATAATACGAATAAAATCTGTGGCAGTATCGATTAAGGTACCGTCCAAATCGAACAGTACGGCTTTGACATAATTTTTTGACATAGTTTTATACTTTATAAATGATTAATTTGAATGGTTAATAACGATAGCGGCACTGTATTGATAATAAGCGTTCGGCTTATCGCCAAATACAAGGCAGGCTATCGAGTCGAGTTTGTTATAGAGCAAAAATTAGTTTATAAGCTTGAATTTCATAAGCTTGAATAAAGGTGACGATTAATTGTGTTTTGATTAGCCAACTTAATAACAGCTGATAATAATAAAGGCTGCATTAGGTAGGTTTAATCACTGCCATCATATAGTTCACATCGACGTTTTGAGCCAACCAATAACGTTTGGTTATTGGGTTGTAATGTAGGCCAATCAAGTCTTGGCGGTTAAAGCCTGAATTAATGGCCATCTTATCGAGTTCTGCTGGGGTAATAAATTTAGCGTAATCATGTGTGCCACGGTCTAGCAGTCGTAATACGTATTCTGCACCGATAATGGCAAATAAATAAGACTTCGGGTTGCGGTTAATAGTCGATAGTACGCAAACGCCGCCAGGTTTTAACAGATCATAACAGGCTTGAACAATCTGATTGGGGTCAGGAACGTGCTCTAGCATTTCCATACAAGTCACGACATCGAAGCTTTCTGGCTGCTCGGCAGCAAGCGCCTCAATGGCAATGTGCTTATATCTTAAAGTATCCGTTAGGCCGCTTTGCTGGGCATGAACACTGGCTGCTTTTAGGTTCTCAATACCTAAGTCAACGCCAGTGGCATCTGCGCCGCGGCGTGCCATAGATTCAGTTAAGATACCGCCGCCACATCCGACATCCAATACAGTTTTGCCCGTCAGGCCGCTTCCGGTATAGCGAACAACGTTTTCCTCGATCCAGTTTAGGCGTAGCGGATTAATCTCATGCAATGTCGCAAAAGGACCTTGTTTGTCCCACCACTGGCTGGCAAGCTGAGTGAACTTACCGACTTCACTCATATCGACATTATTGCCTAAGTCGCCCTCACTATTAAATGATGACTCATTGTTTTGATTTAAAGTATTGGTATTGGCTTGAGTAGCTGTGTCATTTGATGCAGATATAGTGGTATCGACTTCTGAGGTAGTCTGAGTCATGAGTTATCCTAAATCTTAATGTATTGTCGTTATTAGAGGTGTTGTTTGATACCTTATATTACCACGCTTCATAAAATAGGGCATCTTTGATAGTTAGTACTTATGCAACAATAACGCTCTCCATAAAGGCTCTTAAAATCTTCCAAATCGCTTTAATCTAGTACGTTTTACCTTTTTAATGAGTCAATTAGTTATGTCATTGCAATATAGATAGACGCTTAGTATTTGAGAATGACCGGTTTACACGGTAATATTAAATATATGAGGCTTAAGCGGTGCAAACCCTATGGAAATCGAAATACTAATGACAACCAAAGCTCTGTTTAAACGTACTGACAATGTTACAACCGTTATTTAACCTTTTGTTAAGGTTTGATAGGGGCTGGCGGTTCACATGACAGCATAAAATGCGCTATCATAGGGTAGTCTGTAATAAGTCCCAGTGGTTTCCTCTATACGCCTAGCAAACAAATAGGCACAGCAGGAAGTCATTTGATGTGTTTATTGTATACGCATTTTGTGACCGGTTCTGCTTAGCTGTATTTTCCTCATCCTTGGATGCTTGGTTAAGCTTAATTTAGGTTTGGCTAGATTAATATCAGAAAAAGACCCTACTTATACTGTAAATATTCTTAAGGAATTGCGATGAAGTTTAATTCTCAACGGGGCTTTGCATTAGCCTCACTAGTAGCCGCCATCGGCTTAGCCTCTTTTCCTGCATCAGCAGCGAATTATGTTGCTGGTAAAGACTATAAGGTATTAGATAATCCTGAAAAAATCAGCGGCGACAATATTATCGTTCGTGAATTCTTTTGGTATGGTTGCCCACATTGCTACAACTTAGATCCACACATGCATAAATGGGCAAAAACCAAAGCAAGCGATGTGATTTTCTTACAATCACCTGCTGCGCTAAACCCAATGTGGGAAGTGAACGCTCGTGGTTTCTATGCCGCTCAATTAATGGGTTATGAAGATCAGACGCATACTAAGCTGTTTGATGCGATTCACAAAGACAACAAGCGTTTATTTGATCAGAATTCTCTATCTAAATGGTACGCAAGCCAAGGCCTAGATCAAAAAGAGTTTAACAACCTATACAATTCATTTGCGGTCAGCACCAAAGTTGCACGCTCTAAAGCAGGTGCAAAACGCTATCAATTGACGGGTGTACCAGCGGTTGTGGTTCATGGTAAATATGTGGTTCAAGGTGAAGATGCCAAAGTGCCACAAGTGGTCGATTACCTAGTGAAGAAAGTACGGGCTGATTTAAAAGCAGGTAAATAGTAGAAAGATCAGTTAAAACAAGTTGAATAAATTGTCCTAATATTGGAATGATTGACTAGATGGTTTTACTGATGAGGACTGAGTCTTATGGCTTGGTCCTTTTTTTGCCTATTATTTAGACTGTAGCGCATTATTCGTATCTCATGTGTCCTAACATTATTATTTTGTAAGTTAGATAATAAAACCTATTGTAAATAATAACCGTTATCGTTATCATGTTTATTAAGTTCTTTTAACCCTTGTTATTTATTTAAATCATTAAGTGGCGAGTTATGCACTTCTAACATAAGGATACCCAAATGATAGTCTGCATCTGTAATAATGTGAAAGACCGTCAAATCAAAGCAGCCTTAGCGTCAGGAGTTGACACTATGGACGCCCTTAAAGACACACTTGATGTAGCGACTTGCTGTGGTTGCTGTGAGCCAATGGTTAATGATTATATCGAAGAACATCATGCCACGGCTGTAGGCAGTGATCTGGTTAGCCAGTTGGCTTATGCTGTATAAGAGTAGGTGTCTTATTCTACTTATTAGATGATTGTTTCCTAAAGATTCCTAAAGATTCCTAAAAAGACCCATTCTTTATTCACTGCTACTATCATAAATGTTATGTATTTTATGAACGGCTCAGTTGTTGCCAATCTGGCAATACGTAATTTGGCGTTTGCTCTTTTCATTACTTAACGCCTGATTTATTGCTTATATTTATTTATATCCCTGCAGATGTAAGTGTTTCTTATTCGTTATTGTCCTTCCATTCCCAGTTCTAAATAAATACTTTTAAGTGTGCTTAGTTTGCTATTATATTGCTAACAAAGTCAGCCGCACTAATTATTTATAATCATTTAGCGAATAATCAGAGAGAAATAAAAATTTAACTCAATGGCAGTTATTTTAAAATGCGCCAGTATTGGGTGTTTTTTGGTTTCTATTTATCGCGTGTTGACGACAAGATATTATTTATTCTGTCACTTTTGACAGGTTCAATCTCAATGGCAGTGTGAAATATTTACTTAAAGGTATTTTGTGGTGTTGAGATAAATTAAAAGTGTTATGAAACATCAGGGGAAGACTATGCAAGGCAGCCAAAAAGTTATCGATTATTTGAATTTTTTATTGGGTGGTGAGCTAGGCGCTCGTGACCAATATTTTATTCATTCAGAGATGTATGGCGAGTGGAACTACGGCAAACTGTATGAGCGTATTCATCATGAAATGGAAGATGAGACATTGCATGCGCAGGCTATTATTCGCCGCTTGCTAATGATTGGCGGTAAACCAGATATGACGGTTGATCCTATCAAAGTAGGCAGCACTGTTCCTGAAATGCTACAGCTTGATTTGGAACTTGAGTATAAAGTTCAGCAACACCTAAAAGATGGTATTGCCCTTTGTGAACAAGAGCACGACTATGTGACTCGTGATATGCTTGTCGAACAGTTAAAAGATACTGAAGAAGATCATGCGCATTGGTTAGAAAAACAGTTGCGTTTGATAGATATGGTCGGTCTGCAAAACTACCTACAAAGTCAAATTGGTGACATTCCAGGGCAATAACGCAGTGCGCTATTATCAATAGTGCAGTGTGAGTCTAGTGAATTGACATCGTCAAATAAAATAATAATGTAGGAGAAGGTTATGCAAGGCGATAAAGAAGTTATTCTGTCGTTAAATAAGGTGTTAGGGCAGACATTAGTTGCTATTAACCAGTATTTTTTGCATGCACGTATTGCTAAAAACTGGGATATTCAAGAATTGAATGAAGTCTTTTATAAGCAGTCTATCAAAGAGATGAAGTGGGCAGATCAGTTGATTGAGCGTATTTTGCTATTAGAGGGACTGCCAAACTTACAAGATTATGGAAAGCTGCTTATTGGTGAAGATGTTGCTGAAATGATTGAATGTGATTTACGTCTTGAAGATCAGAAGTTTAAGATAATTCAAGATGCAATTACTTTGTGTGAGCAAAAACGAGATTATGTTTCACGTGAGATTTTAACAGGTCTTAAGGATGGCAATGAAGAATATCTTGATTGGTTAGATACACAACAAGATTTAATTCGTGATATTGGTATCGAAAATTATATTCAAGAAAAAATAGATGACTAATATTTAGATACTTATCATTCTAGTATTATAAAAAGCCAACTTATGCGTAAGTTGGCTTTTTTTGTTAAAACTGTCCCGTCCTAAAATAAGTTTACGAAAAGGAAGCTTATAAATGGACAAAGCAGAAAGATCAAGGATTAAACGAACACAGAAAGATTACACACTCGGCTTTAAATTAGCTGTGGTAGGGCAAGTAGAAAAAGGCGACATGACCTACAAACAAGCCCAAAAGCACTATGGCATACAAGGACGTAGTACCGTCCTAACTTGGCTTAGGAAACATGGTACATTAGACTGGAATACACCGCCAAAGAGC
>NZ_JBXYJF010000038.1:0-25863 GCF_057396245.1 Psychrobacter sp. CX16 | reverse complement strand
GACAGACTCCTTGAAATATTTTGTTACTATGGATACATCAACAATAAGCAAGGTTATTAATGCTCAACTCACTGAATACACCAATGACTTTGCTATTGAAAATAATTTACTAGGAGAACGACAATGAATACATTACAAAAAACACTTCTTGCTTTGGCTGCTGGTTCATTAATGACTGCTGGCGCACAAGCTGCAATTACTTATGGTAATGGTATGACAGCTGAACCATATATCGGTGCCAAAATCGGTCAGTATGACCTAGATAAAGCAGATGACGAAGCATTATCATATGGTATCTACGGTGGTGCTAAATTCACACCTAACTGGGGTATCGAAGCTGAATACCTAACTACTAGTGATGAAGATTTCCAAGGCGGTGTAAGTAAGTCTGAATATAAAGCGGATGTCTATGGTCTATATGCAACTTATGACTATACTTTCCCAGGTTCAGACATGTATGCTAAAGGTCGTCTAGGTGTTGCGAAAAACAAAGTAGACGTAGACTCTAAAACTGTGGCATACAACCGTTATGACGGTAGTGAATCAGACACTGGTATAGCTGGTGGTGTTGGCCTAGGTTACAACATCGCGCCTAATGCAGCAGTAGAGCTTGCATACGACTGGTATCCAAAAGTTGATGACGTTGCAGACCAAGGTGACTTAGATGCTAGCGGTATCACACTGGGTGCTAACTTTAAGTTTTAATGCCGTACCCTTAGTCTAATATCTCAGTTTATTACAGCGCTCATATTTAGATACTGTAATTGTGGATAAAAAGATAGATACAATGATGGTAATCCCAAAACGACTGCTTCGGCAGTCGTTTTTTTTTGCCTGAAGGTTTAATCGTTTTGATAAGATTTTGCAAATGTTTGCTATAAATGGATCACACAATACTAATAGCCTGCCTAGCTCATAAAAATGGTAATATAAATAATAGGACAAATAACAATAAAGATAAGTTTAAGGATAATACCATGTTCGTTATAGAGCCTTGGCACTGGTTAGTGCTCGGTGTGATACTCATCATCTCTGAGATGTTTTTAACCACATTCGCCACCTTATGGTTTGGGGTTGCTGCCGTGATTGTGGCGCTATTAGCGTGGCTGTTCCCGATATCTGAGCTTATACAGATTCTCACTTGGCTAATATTGTCCGTTGCCATGGTCTTTATCTGGTTTAAGTTTGTGAAACCGTTGTCTGTGGACCGCACAAAAGCGGGACTGGGCGGCGGGATTATTATTGGTGAGGTCGGTATGATAGTCATTAAACCGCAAGCCGGCCGCAAGGGCATGGTACGCTTTAGTGTTCCCATAGTGGGCGCAACCGAGTGGATGTGCCGTACCCGAGGTGAAGCAGTAGAGGTGGGGCAGCGTGTGGTCGTGGTTGATGTGCTTGGCAATGAGCTAATCGTGGCCGCCGCAGTAACACCAGCACAGATTAATCATAGGTAATCATCAACACATCGTTGAAAACAGTTAGATATTGATAATCAATAAACGGCTATAGGCTATAGAAAGTACGAATAAAAATAAGCAGGAGTAGGACAATGGAAAGTTTTAGCATCGTAATGATTGTGCTGGTTGCACTGGTGGTATTCACCATCTTTAAAGGGGTACGTATTGTGCCTCAAGGATATAAGTGGATTGTTCAGCGTCTGGGTAAATATCATCAGACTTTAGAGCCGGGTTTGAATATTATTATTCCTTATGTCGATGATGTGGCCTATAAGCTGACGACCAAAGACATCGTATTAGATATCCCATCACAAGAAGTCATTACCCGCGATAATGTGGTGATTATTGCCAATGCAGTGGCTTATATCAGTATTGTACAGCCTGAAAAAGCGGTCTATGGTATTGAGGATTATGAACATGGCATTCGCAATCTAGTACAGACCTCATTACGCTCTATCATTGGTGAGATGGATTTGGACAGCGCCTTATCAAGCCGCGATCACATAAAGGCGCTGCTGAAACAAGCCATCTCTGAAGATATAGCGGACTGGGGCATTACTTTAAAGACAGTAGAGATTCAGGATATTAATCCATCAGATACGATGCAAACGGCGATGGAGGAGCAGGCTGCGGCAGAGCGTCAACGCCGTGCGACGGTAACACGCGCTGATGGTCAGAAGCAGGCCGCTATTTTGGAAGCGGATGGTCGCCTAGAGGCATCGCGCCGTGATTCTGAGGCTCAAGTGGTATTAGCCAAGGGGTCAGAGGAGTCTATTCGCCTTATTACTCAGGCCATGGGGGAGGAGGAGATGCCAGTGGTATATTTACTAGGCGAGCAGTATATTAAAGCGATGCGAGAGTTAGCAGAGTCTGACAATGCCAAAACTGTGGTGCTTCCTGCTGATATATTAGGAACCGTCAAAGGGATGGTGGGTAATAAATTTAAAGTCTAATACTTGCGCTCGATTGAGTTAGTTGCCTTACATCTGTTTCGGTACTCTTTTAGTTACCTGAGACTATAGGTAGCTTCTAATTAAGGTCACCTCTATACAGGCGCTAATATAATTAGCATTTAATTTAAGTGGTATCATTTCAAGGATACGTTTTATCAGCGGTTTTATATAAGCTTAATCATGAAGTCAAAGAGTCGATCCGTTTAAAGTCACTAAACGGGTCGACTCTTTTTTTTGTAACTTAGAAACGGGGTTTTGGCGATTTTAATAGAAATCCTTAATAGGAATCTTTAATTTTATCAAGTTGAGCTTAATATGTAACACGTTATTATAAATATAACTAATCAGCTTCTTAATAGCTTTCTCCATGTCAGTTTAAGAATGATAGGGGTTTAAGGGTAATTTAACTTTTATCGCTTATTAATCGACCCATCAACTCTGGCAATTAGAAACGAGATGTCGCAATTAAAATAGGAAGAATTGGTTAAAGCTGCTTACTCAGTGTTAATGAATGAATGGCTCATTATCACACTATTAACGGTATTCATCTTTGTGATTAAGTTAGATGTCTCTCAGCTTTTGCTATGAAGTTTCGATCTAGTTTACATATAGGTGACGGTATATAACATATTTATTATTTTGTCTATATTGATTCATTGCTAGAATTTTTGGGCAAGAAATTTTTTTGCTATATATTCACTAAATTGTTTAAAAACATAGTTTAATAAAATATTAAAATTAAAGTATATTGATTAATTTTACTTCTCAATGAAACAATAAATTCTTGTACTTAACAAATAAAACCAAATAAATAAAGGAAGGAATCATGACAACTGAAAATTATACTATTGCAGATTACTTGTTTGATCGTATCGCTGAAGCAGGTGCAACCGAGGTTTTCGGCGTCCCAGGCGATTATAATCTGTTGTTTTTAGATAATATTATGAAATCCGATAAGCTACGCTGGGTCGGTAATATGAACGAATTAAATGCAGGGTATGCTGCTGATGGCTATGCTCGTGAGCGTGGCTTTGCGGCACTGGTCACAACCTTTGGTGTTGGTGAATTATCTGCCATTAATGCGACAGCGGGATCCTATGCCGAGTATGTGCCTGTATTACATATTACCGGTGCACCTAAAATAAAGCTTCAAAATAGAAAGTTGGTATTACACCATAGCTTAGGTGAAGGTATCTTTGATAACTTTGCGAAAATGGCCGAATCAGTAACGGTAGCTCAAGCTATTATTACGCCAGAAAATGCAGCTTCACAAATTGATTATGTCATTAGTCAAATCGTCAAAAAACAACGTCCTGGTTATATTGCATTACCCGCTGATGTGGCGCAAATGCCAATTTTTCCACCTTCAACCAAACTTGATTTGCAAAGAGAGAATAATACTAGTCAGCAGGCATTAAGCGAGTTTAAACAAACCTTATCTACCTTTATTGATGGTAAAGAGACTTCTCTACTTGCAGATAGTATGGTGAAACGTTTAGGACTAAAAAAAGAGTTACAAGCACTCATTGATGATACGAAGATACCTTATGCAACGTTATCATGGGGTAAGTCACTTCTAAATGAGCAAAATGAACGTTGGGCTGGCGTATATTATGCAACCGTGTCAGATCCAGTTGTTAAAGAGGTGGTTGAAAATGCTCAATGTCTCATCAAGGTGGGTGTGACATTTACAGATACCACAAGCTCAGGGTTTAGTGAGAAGATTGAGTCCTCACGAACCGTGACTATTAACGAAGAAAGTTCAATGATAGGTGATGAGGTATTTGCCCCTATTAGTATGAAAGATGCGCTGCAAGCATTACATGAGGTATTAACCTCAGGTATTAATGTGATCGCCAAGCCTCTCAATGGGGAGATTAAAGCCTATCAACAAGAAAGGGGTGATGATGAGCCTTTATTACAACAAGATTTATGGCATATAGTTGCCAAAAACTTGAATGAGAATAGCTTGGTATTTGCTGAGCAGGGGACGTCTTATAATGGTATGGGTCCGATTGGATTGCCAAAAGGAGTGACATTTCATGGTCAACCACTCTGGGGCTCAATTGGTTACACCTTACCGGCCAGTTTAGGGGCAGGACTAGCATCATCAGATAAGCGTACAATTTTGCTTATCGGTGATGGGTCATCCTTATTGACCATTCAAGATATTGCGGTAATGCTCCGCGAGAAATTAAACCCTGTTATCTTGCTTATTAATAACTCAGGTTACACCATTGAGCGCGCTATTCATGGAGAGGATGAGCTTTATAATGATATTCCTAATATTGATTGGCAAGTCATTCCACAAGCGTTCGGTGCCACTGAAGATAACTGTTTAATGCTAAAAGCGAAAACAGCAGGTGAGCTAAAATCTGCAATTTCCCAAGCTAAAGAAACAACGGATAAATTGGTATTTGTCGAAGTGTTTACTGGAAAAATGGATATTCCACCAGTATTAGCGAAACAGGCAGCGTTGTTCTAATCGCTGAATTTGATTGGTATATAGAACCCCCTATAAGCATAGAGCGTATAGGGGGTTTTCGTTTTGGCCTAGTTTTGGACATATGATTTACAAAGCAGAGATTGTCTATAACATAACTCTTATTTCTGCTGTATTTATTCATTGCTAAAATTTTGGCGCAAGAAAGATTTTAGTTATACAAAACCGATAACTATAAGCCATATCAACTCTGGAAATTAACCTATCGAGCAAGGCAAGCCTAAACACAACAAATCAAACGCGACAAATAGTAGATTTAACAAGACTGTCCAAGCCTGAAAAGAATAGGTTGTTTTATAAAAAAAGTATAAGGAATAAAGATGTCGACAGAACAATATACAATAGCTGATTATTTATTTGACCGAGTTGCTGAAGCAGGGGCAACCGAAGTATTTGGGGTGCCTGGAGACTATAACTTATCTTTTTTAGATAATATTGTTGCCTCTGATAAGCTACGCTGGGTCGGTAATACTAATGAGTTAAATGCGGGATATGCGGCAGATGGTTATGCGCGTGAGCGCCGTTTTGCCGCCATGGTGACGACTTTTGGCGTTGGTGAATTGTCCGCAATAAATGCCACGGCAGGCTCCTTTGCAGAGTATGCGCCCGTGCTACATATCGTGGGTGCGCCGAATACTAAACTAAGAGAGGGGAGAAGCCGTCTGCATCACAGTTTGGGAGATGGAGAATTCAACCATTTTATAAAGATGGTAGAGCCAGTAAGCGTGGCCAGAGCAGAACTTACCGAAAAAAATGCCGCATCGGAGATTGATAGGGTGATCCGAATGGTATTAAAAAAACAGCGTCCTGGCTACTTATTATTATCACCCGATGTGGCTAAATTACCCATCTATCCACCCACCACTAAGCTTAAAGACAGTGAAGAGGACATTACCAGCCAAAAGGCATTGGTAGATTTTAAACAAGCCTTAACAGATTTTATTGCCGGTAAAGCCACGACATTGATTGCCGATTTGATGGTGCATCGCTTAGGACTACAGCCGCAGCTTAAAGCGTTAATTGCAGCTACTCATATCCCGTATGCGACCTTATCGTGGGGTAAGTCATTGCTGGATGAAAACAGTAATCGCTGGGCAGGGGTTTATGTCGGTGAGCCGTCGCAGCCTGTGGTTAAAGATGCGGTCGAAAATGCAGAGTGTTTGATTAAACTGGGGGTAAATTATACCGATACCACCACAGCAGGTTTCACTCAGAAGATTGATAGCTCACGGGTGGTCGATATTCATGAAGAGCGTGCTACAGTGGCTGATAAGATCTACTCGCCCATCGCTATGAAGGATGCACTGCAAGCCTTATATGAGGTTCTAACTTCTGGCATCGATGTCATACCTAAGCCTTTAATTGGGCAAGTAGATGTGCATGAACAACAAGGGGGAGATGACGAGCCCTTATTACAAAAAGATTTATGGCACCTGATCGCTGACTGCTTAGATGAGAATAATCTGGTGTTTGCCGAGCAGGGAACGGCGTATTTTGGGATGAGTGAGGTACGCTTGCCTGAAGGGATTACGTTTTATGGTCAACCCTTATGGGGCTCTATTGGCTATACTTTACCTGCAAGCCTAGGCGCAGGCATAGCCTCTCCAAATAAGCGAAGTGTACTATTAATTGGCGATGGTTCAGCATTATTAACCGTTCAAGACTTGGCGGTGATGATACGCGAAAAATTAAACCCAGTTATCGTGCTTGTTAATAATTCTGGCTATACGGTAGAGCGCGCAATCCATGGGGAAAAACAGTCTTACAACGATATTCCTTACTGTGATTGGCAGATGATGCCTAAGTCGTTTGGTGCAAACGATGACAACTGCGTTATCCTAAAAGCGTCCACGCCCGCTGAACTGAGATCAGCGTTAGAGCAAGCAAAAATCACTCAGGATAAAATGATGTTTATTGAAGTGGTGACGGCCGTTATGGATATTCCACCTCTATTAGAAGATGTGGCCGCTGCACTTTAATAATATCAAATCTATAAAATACCCTATCTTTGTCAGGCTCACTGAACCTACTATTTGTAGCGTTCGCATTCGCCCTCCTCGATAGGTTAATTTCTAGATTTGTATTAGACTCAATATAGAGTGGATTTAAATTGAGACGTCATTTGAATTCACCTATAGGTAATAAAAAACCGACCAGTTTTGGTCGGTTTTTTAGTGGTATAAATCCTAAATGACTTTAGAAAACCGCCCTTTCTCTTTACTGGCCAAATAGGTATCAAATACCATGGCTACGTTGCGGGCAAGCAAACGACCTTTGGGTAGTACTCGAATACCAGCGGCATCCATATCAATCAGTTTGTCTTGCTGCATATCCCCTAATTGTTGAATCTCTTCAATAAAATAGGGGATGGCATCGATACCGAACTTCTGATTTAGGTCTTTGAAATCTATGTAATCATGACATAGCAAATTCATAATCACATAGCCACGTAGACGGTCTTGAATGCTGGTTTTAATATGCTTAACGGCAGGCAGTTTACTGACATCGATGCAAGCTTTATATTCCTCAATAGACGTATCATTTTGCAATATATGACTGGCTGAAACGCCTTTATTAGAATACAGCGTGCTATTAATTTGGCTTATCGCCGAAACCCCAAAGCCTATTAAATCACAGTCTCCTAGGATAGTGTAGCCTTGGAAATTCCGATGCAACTGACCTTCACGCTGCGCCACTGCTAGCTCGTCATCTGGTTTGGCAAAGTGGTCAATACCGATATATTGATAGCCGGCTTCAGTCAAGGCGGCAATGGTATTACTAAACATCTCAAGCTTTTCGGCTGGCGTGGGTAAATCTTCGTCTTTAATCTGACGCTGCGGCTTAAAGCGAGTGGGTAGATGCGCATAGTTAAATACAGAAATACGATCTGGACTCATCTCAATAATACGCTCAACCGTATGTGCAAAGCTCGCCGGCGTTTGATGCGGTAGACCATAAATCAAATCAATATTGATCGAGTTGTAGTTTAAGCGGCGCGCCTCATCCATAACGCTTTGAATCAATTCTTCCGATTGAATTCGATTAACCGCAATCTGCACTTTATCGTCTAAATCTTGCACCCCAAAACTGACACGGTTAAAGCCCAATTCACGTAGCTTCTCTAAGGTATTCTCGCGTAGCTCACGGGGGTCAATCTCGATAGAGTAATCACCACTGCCGCCTTTTTCTGATGGGGCATCAAATTCAAACTGAGTTTGCAAAAACTTCCATAGCGCAATTAGTTCATCATCACTAAAGAAGGTTGGGGTACCGCCGCCCAAATGCAGCTGTTTTACAAACGGCTTTTTACCCAGCTCTAGGGTCGGCAATAAGGCTTGTTTTTGCTTAATTTCTGCAAATAGGTAATCAAGGTAATCACCGGCATCGCTGTTCTTTTTAGTAATAATTTTATTACAAGCGCAGTAATAGCAAAGATGACGACAAAACGGGATATGGAAATAAAGCGATAACGGGGTGTTAGGATCACGGTTGGTTAGTATATTAAACTCCGTGCCTGCTCCAATAGGCTTAAACTCAAGCGCAGTCGGATAAGAGGTATAGCGAGGACCTGAGCGATTGTACTTATGAATCAGCACTTCATCATATTCTAACTGCGGCACGCTTGACGACGCTTGATCAAACTGGCGACGCGCATAAGGGTTGGTAGGCGTGAAGTCAGGGCGCTCAGTGCTGGGTGGCAAGTTTGCTTGATCAGAGAAATGGGCTGAAGTAGTCATATGATTGGCCTTATCGGTTTCCCGATAAACAGGAGCAAAGAGGAGGATAGAAAAACAATATAGCGCTTAGGCATATGCCCTAATTATAGCAAATTAACCTAAGGTAGCTCTAATCTGACCAGTTTTGCAAACACCTATGGTAGCAGTGTGGCTTTAAGCGGTGCTTAGCTCGTAAAGCCGCTTATTACCAGTCATTATAAAAGCCGTTTTTTAATACCGCCTATGGTGACTAGCATGACGCCCAATGCAATTAATCCGGCGCCCAATGCCAATCCTTGAGGTGGTGATTCTGCTTGCAAAAATATAGCAATAGGGACGGCAAAAACGGCAGCCACTGAGCCAAGTAGGCTTAATAATACTGGTCCGCCTACCTTTTGTAGGATAAATAAAACCTGGAATTGACCGGCGAAAATAAACGCCTGTAACACGATAAGAAATAAAGACACTATCATCGCTAAAGGATCTTGGCTTGGCAGCGCTAATGAAAAATTGGGCAATAAGCTGACTAGCCCTAATTGCAAGGCGGCCGCGACCAGCATACCCGGTGCTAATGTACTTGGCGAAGCACCTATTGGCCAGCGCAGAGTACGATATAAATTACCAATGGCAAGCAACACTGGGCCGCAAAGGGCAATAACAATCCAGAATACACTGGTATCAGGAGCGTTAAGCTTATTTGCAGCCAGTACACCCGCACCGCTTAATGCTGAAGCCACACCTGCAGCGCGCATCGGATTAAATGTTTCCATCTTTAGTATGAGCGCACCAAGGTAGGTCAGCAAAGGCGGCAGGGAGATAATCAGTGCCACAAAACTTGCGCCAACATGAGGCACCGCTGAGAAAAAAATCAAGTTAGAGCCAGCAACACTCACCAAGGCAGCTACTAGATAATACTCAAAACTACGTTTGGTTAGCGGTGGCGGTTGCTTTTTTATTAACGAGCTAAGAACTAAGATAATAGCCGCACTAATAATCGACCAAAATACAAAAGCCAATGGCTCGATACCAACCGTGCCCGCATACTTTGCCATATTAGTAGATAAACCCAATAATATACCGCCGAGTAGCAAACAAATCACAGCAATTATGGCGTTTTTATTCATGGCTTTATTCCTTTGATTTGCTGTCTACTACTCATGAGATAGGCATGGGTTTGATAGAAGTTGGCGACTGTTATTGCTATTGATTTTATCATCATTAGTTGAATAGATTTTATGATTAAAGTCAGACAGTAATGATGTGGTGTTTGCTTACTGTTGATGAATAATTTATTATCAATTTAAGGAAATTAATAATAAATTTTTAACAATAAGGTTAATCATGTCTTTTGCCCAAGTAGATACACGTTCTGTGGTTGGGCTACACGCGCCTAAGGTCATGGTTGAGGTGCATTTATCACAAGGATTGCCTGCTTTGACAATAGTAGGCTTGCCAGAAGCCGCTGTACGGGAGAGTAAAGACCGAGTGCGTTCAGCAATGATTAACTCTAACTTTCAGTTTCCCAATCGCCGCTTAACCATTAATCTTGCGCCTGCTGACTTACCCAAAGAGGGTGCACGCCTCGACTTACCTATTGCGATGGGTATTTTGGCGGCAAGCGGTCAGATAGAGCCAGAATGGCTGGCTGGGTATGAGTTTATTGGCGAACTGGCGTTAAATGGTCATTTGCGTCCCGTTGCAGGTAGTTTGGCTGTGGCACGTGCCATAAAAACCGATATCAATAACAGTCATAAAAAAAGCCAAGCTGAGGATAGTAACCCAGATAACCTGTTAAGTCAGGCTGATACGGCTGATGAAAATGATAAGGTTAAGGCCAGTCGTAAGCTGATTGTTCCTGCTGATAATGGGGTAGAGGCCAGCCGCGTTGCTGGCGTGACTGTCTATGCTGCTAAAAGTCTACAAGCGGTCTGTGATCACCTCAGAGCTGAAAACAGTATTCATTTTAGTGCAGAAGATGCGCCCAATACTGAGGGCCTACTATCAGAAGTTATCTCAACAGTGCCAGTACTTGATGCCACCTATAAGGTGGATTTATCAGACGTAAAAGGTCAGCACCATGCTAGACGCGCGTTAGAGATAGCGGCGGCAGGTGGACATTCATTGTTGTTCACCGGTCCTCCAGGGTCGGGAAAAACCTTAATGGCAGCGCGTTTGCCAACCATATTACCTGACTTAAATGATGAAGAAGCGCTCGAAGTAGCCAGTACTTATTCGGTAGCCGATACAGAATATCAATATGGCAGCAGACCCTTTCGCGAAATTCATCATACTATTTCAGCGGTGGCTTTAGTAGGTGGGGGCTGTCAATTTCAGAAATAAATGTCAAATTTCAGAAATAGATGTCACAAACCTCTAACTAAAGCCTGCTGAAAACTTTGAACCTATAATACTGATAGGAGTTTTTAGGTATGTTTTTTGAGGCTAATAAACGCACTTCTCATTATAGTAGTTTTACTATTAGAGACATTCAAGACAACTACATCTCAAATCTAGATAAAAACGCTATATTTAGTGAAACTGATTATATGGTTGTTTGGTATGGAGAGATTTATAACGCAAACAATCGCAATAACGCAAGTAAGTTAGTTGAAGTTGTCTTTGAGAACCAAAGGACAGGATTTCAAGTAATTAAAGGGATTCCATTAGTTGCTATTGGTTCTTTCCCAATAGGCTCGATATGGAATAATGGTAAAGCTATTGAAAAAGTTAAGTTTGAATCTTTTTCTGTGATATTAAATGGTGATGCTGGCAATGTAACATACTCAGCCAATAACAATATAGAAGAAGGTGAAAGGCGCTTTATAAACCGTACTAACTATCCTGTTTTTAATATTAATAACGAAAGCAATACTATGCTCGTGGTGCATCAGAACGGCATAGATTACGTTATACATCCTTTGTTATTCTTTAATACATTATATGGCGTTTCTAAGCATATTAATCGTGTCTTGCTTACTTATACATGGGCTGATGTTGAAACACATCTAGCGTTGAACATTACTGATAGAGCAAATCCTGATGCGGTCGTGATACCCAAAAAAGGGGTTGTCGGTGATGCTGTATTCTTACACTACTTAAAGTATGATGAGTATGCGTCTGAAGTGGTTAGAAAACTACATGCTTATGTTAGGGCGAATTTTGCAGAGAGAGGTTCAACTCCGTTATGCGTCGAGCCTTATCACAACCAAGATATTGAGCTTGTGTTTAAAGGTCATGTGCTAGATGAGGACGGTACAATCGTATTGTGTACCGAGATAACAGGCATATCAATGCCTCAAGGCGAACCCATCGAGTTTATACTAGGTCGAGTGACTAATAACGAGCTAACTATAGACGGATGCATGCCTCATAGGATTAAGCCTTTAGCTCACTTTATTGAGCTTGAAGAGATAATATTAGATGCTAATGCCAGACCTAATAATGAAACGACTGCTGTTGCCAGACATAGAATTGAAGATATAGGAACTATTAGAAAGCTTGTTAAGGCAGAAAACTTCAGTGAGGAGGATGCTTTAGAATCCACTAAGGCTGGTGTTACTGTTCTTGATGGCCCAATGCCTGAAATGTTTGCTGACGGAGATAGGATTGGTTTTGGTGGCGATGTAGGGTTGATTCAGGTTCTTAATGGAGTAGGTGTAGATGCTAATACGGATAAAAACAACTTTGAAAGAATCTTGTATTTCGCACAGATGTTAAAGTCAGACCCTAAGTACAGCCCTGTCACACTAGACTGTTATACCCAGCAAGGTTTTGTTGGTGAGGTAGCTGTAGGTTGTACTTCAAGGCAATACAGGAGTAGCTCAGTCGGTTCGGTATTTGTTTTGCGAATTATTACTGGTAAGGGAATATATGTGATTTTTGATTGCGATTTAAGAAAAGGTAGCCAAACTAGCGGAGTGGCGATTAAGGCCAATGCCGATGTTGTTCAGTCGGGCTTATATACTGATAAAATCGAAATGGTTATGAGCCAATTGTTCGCTAATAATGGGCGTTTATTAGATAAAAAATTGATAGAAGATGAGTTTGGTAAGATTAAGTTGTTTAAGCATACCTACTCAGATGGTAGTAATTGGGTTAAAAGGGTTCTTAGTAAATTTTGATGTTATTTGCTTTTTTGAATAACAAAAGCTTTTAAACTAATTATTAACTTTTAAAGGAAAAACCTATGTCAGAAAGGGATATTGTTGAAACTCTTACGTTAGCTCAAATTGATAGTTTGAGACAGATAGAAGCGTTAAATACTGAAGAATTTAGAATTTTATTTGAGAAGAGCTATATATCGTCAGAAGAAAAAATTTTACTTTTTGATATCCTGAGTTTGTTTAATAGCATGGAGTTTAATCTAAATAGAGTGGTAGGTTTAGAAAGCGACGGTAAATACTGTGGTGGCTTATCTGTTTTTCTAAATGAAAAGAATTTAAAGCAACACCCTATTTATAAAAAGTTATTTAGTGCAGACTTAGAGCTAAATAATATTGGGATTGTACGAGATTATATAGAAGTTAGACATTTAATAGCTCATGGTCTTGTTAGAAAGCATAAAGGTACAGAGAGCTTGGTTTTCTTTACTACCAACAGAAAAGATTGGGGTAGAAAAGTTGAGAGCAGGCTTGCAAATTTAGAAAAATTCATCAATCGTTGTGATAGTGAAACTATACTAAACCAGCTACCTCCAAACCATACTAGTTATGCAGTTTTAACTTTGGATTTTCTGAGGTTTTTAAAAGCCATATTAATACCAATAGAAAATCAAATTGCTAAATTTGCGCAAAAAGAAACACAGTAAGTATAAGGTATGATTTAAAACAACTAACTGATAAGGAGAGGCTTTTAAGCCTCTCCTTATTTTTGTATTTCGGTCTAAAGCTTGGTTTAATTGACCACATCAATTTCATTAATTTTTTGCATTAGTTCATCAGTTAGGCTTAACGCTGCAATGATATTCATATAGTGCTTAATATCACTCATATTAAGCGTTCTATCCTTACGGTCTTTTAACCATTTTTGAGCTGGTTGATAACCACCAATATAGAACTCCCAAGCTACAAGTGGAACGTTGTCAAAATACTGCTCGTCATTAATCCAAACCTTGCCAGTGGTTGCATTATCTTCGCTTGGCTCAAAACCTATACTCGATTTGGTCATCTTACGAGTTACCTCGTTGTTACCACCTTTAGGGTAGCTGATACCAAGGGTTTTAGTCTTTTCAGCTAACTTAGGTGACTCAAGTAAGTGAATTTGTCTTAGTTGACCGCCTAATTCAACCAGTTGCCAAAACTGCTCAGCATTTTTAGGATAAGGCACTCTTGGAAAGTCGGTTTTCAAGAATTCTTTGTATGTGTCTCGATAGGTTGGACTGTGTAAGATAGCATATATATAGTCTAGGATATCAATTGGAGCAAAAGAGTTAGGTTGGTTAGTCTTCTCATTGGTAAACTTTAAATTGATATTATTAGCTATTTTCTCAACGATACTTTGATGCAAGTTCGGCTTGCGATTTGCTACAGTGTCATTCTGAGATGAGTCACACCCCTCTAAACTGGATTGTTTCTCATCCTCAAGGTAACAGTACAGAGGGAAGTTTACACCACCACCCCTATAATATATGTTTAAGTCAGAAATAGAGTTGGTAACAAAAGCTAAATTCCACTGCATAGAGCCTACTGCTTGACCTTGCCTACCAATAATAAGAGCTATATTTTCTGAATCAAAGTTCTTCATAACAGCTTGACGGCTTCTATCAATAAAGCTTTCATTGTAATACACGTATTGAGTATCTAGTGGACGATAAGCTATCCGCTTAATGAAATCTTCTTTAAAACTCTCCTCTTTTAATTTAACGCTATCAATCTTCCATGACTTACTCTCTTTAACTGGTAAGTCGCTCAAAATTTTATTTGTATCCCATTCAAAGAAGTTTTTAATATTGCTTTCAAGCACACTCCTTTCGCTAGAAACAACTAAACCGTCTCTATGAGTTGCGATGCCAACGCTATTGATATTAAAAAGCTCTGATACGCTAAAGTGCTCTAAATACTTGTTTTCAGCCTCAAAATCCATTTGCATCATGAAGTAATTTGGTGCTCTGTTAGGTATTTGCACAAAGTTTATATTTTCAATAGTACGTTCGGCTAGGAATTTGTATTTTTCTTCTCGTTTTCCGTATAAATCAAAATGATATACTTCGGCTAATTCACCATTTCTTTTATTACCAGTCTTTATGAAAAGGTTTATTGATACACCTTGCATGATATCAAATACGTTTTCGTCTTTACTCCCATCAGGAGCTACTTCTTTCTTTTTAGCATTACCGTGAAGGTCAATTGCGTATATCTTGTCATAGGTATTCAATAGTTGCCATCGCATTCCTCTGAATGTTGGGTTATCCAAAAAACCATGTGGATTAATGAACGCTAAAACCCCTTCGCCATTCTTTTCAATGAATTGCTGTCCATAACGCATAAACTTAACGTAATCATCATTCAGCCACTTAGGGTTACGCTCATTAAGTTTTTCTATTCCTCCTGGTTCTGTTTTGTAGTCCTCCATTAGAGACATAATCCATTCACCTTTATTGGCACTCGCACCACTGTAAGGAGGGTTTCCTAATACCACCATAACAGGGGCATCACGTTTGATAGCATTGGCTTCGTTTGCTTCCGCAGATAACCAACCAGCAAAAAGTGTTCCTGTATCTGGGTGATGTTCTTCTAAGGAGTTAGTTAAGTATACTTGTAGTCGCTTAGGGTGGATAGGTTCATAACCTGTGTCTGCAAGCAACATATCAAGCTTTAAGTGTGCCATAGCATAACTTGCCATAAGCAACTCAAATCCGTGTAAGCGTGGAATTAAATCCTGCTCAACATAACTGCTCCAAATACCACTCATATTCTCAAACTGAGAATGAAAAATATGTTGGATAATAGCAGCTAAAAACGTACCTGTACCTGTGGCTGGGTCTAGTATTTGAACCTTATGAACAAGCTCTTTAATAGTCTTGAAACCTGACTTAGTACGACTATCAGGTGTTTGAGTTTGCTTCTCGATTTCAACTTTACTGGTATCAGCAATACCATCTGCTAAACCAAAATCAGATTTTAAAATGTCATCCACGGCACGAACAATAAATTGAACAACAGGCTCAGGTGTATACCAAACACCACGCTGTTTGCGAAGCTTCGGATTATATTCAGCTAGGAAAGTTTCGTAGAAGTGAATAATTGGGTCTTGAGTTTTTGTGGTCTTACCGAAGCTTTTTAACATTGTTGCTACATCAGTTGCTCTAAACACCTCAGCTAAGTTATCTACTGTAGGTTTAATACGCTCATCGATGTTTGCCCCTGCTACATAGTCAAATAAACGTCTTAAAAAAGGGTTTGTTCTAGGTATCCGCTCGGCAGCCTCTTGGCGACTAAAGGTATCTAATGTGTCATCATGCAACCGAGCAGCAAACATACCGTATGCTAAAGTCTGAGCATAAATATCGGCAAAGTCAGATGGTGTTAAGTCGTGAATAAGAACTGTTTTAAATGTTTGGTATTGTTCACGTAAATCGGAGTTAGAGTCTAAGTCCTCGTCACTTGTCACAGCATTGTAAAGTGTGTTCTCAAGTAGACGAGCTTTACCTGCCATCAAGGTTGCAAGCTTTTGCGCTGACTTAATGGTTTGACCAACATACATACAAAAGTCTTTCAATAACTCAGCCAGACGCTCGTAGTTTTCTTCAAGCGTAGTGATAGGTTTTGTTTTATTGTTTGCTATTTCACCTATTGATATGTCATGCACCAACTCCCCACTTATATAAAACTTAAAACGCAAGTAATCGGTAATCACTAAGTTATCCAAAGCACTTTTATAACGTTCAAACTGCTCACTAAATGACTTGGATTCTAAGTTTTTGCCTATATCTTTTGCTTCAATAAAACCAATAGGTATGTGCTTTTTACTGATTAAGAAATCAGGGTTTCCGCAATCTGTTACTTTACTTGGTTCATTAGTTACATTCACGTTTGGCGATAGGTTGTTAATCAGAACCTCTAAATCTTTACGAAATGTATGTTCTGAGCTATAGCCCAGCTTTACTTTTTCAATAACGCCACTCATGTAATCACTTACATGCTTGATATTATCTGTACTGGCTTTAGATGACATAGGTTTTCCTTTTTTAAGTTTAATGCTAAAGCAATAAATTGATGTTTTAGTTTTGATTTGTATCGCACCCTATAGGCTTGGGAATGCAATACTCCTTGTTGTGGTAAATAATAATCTGCATATCATCGTCTAACTCTTTTATTTCAGCTAGCTTTAAAGCTTTGATGCTAATGCTTGTATCATGAAACAAAGACATTGCTAACTGATACCACGTTATCTTTTCTTTATCTGTGAGAGGTTCTGGCTTGCTTGCAAGTTGCATCAGAGTTTTTTCAAGTTGTTTTCTGCTAACCTTAGCAACCTCATCTTGCTTGGGACGATTGCATTTTAAGTTACTACCGTATTCTTGATTTAAAAAGCTAATAAACCCTATCAGAGAATTATACTGCCCACTTCTTTGTATCAGATATGCGTCTATTTGCGCTTGATTTGGCGTATAACCCACTTCAATTTCAAAAGTGGTATAAAGACCCACAACAGGCTGAAAATTCATTCTGACGGTTTTTAGAGCTATTTCCTTAGAGGAATGTCTTTTCAGTAAAAATCTATAGTAGTTTGAAACCTCCTTGGGTAATTCTGAGTTGAATTTATTAAGTAGATTTATAATGCGCTCCTGTTCAGCGACATAAGATTTAACCTTTAGGTCTTCGATAACCCTATTAGTATCAATAAGCCACCTTAGAACAGTAAGGTTTTTTCTTAAACCCTCAGGTTTAAACTCGTTTACCAGTATCTTGTATGATGGAATCTCGCCCCATAGTTCATCACAGCGAATGAAGAACTCAATAAAGTTATTATTTTTAAGCTTAGCTATCTTAGAACCTTTGTTAGTCGATAACCAAGATACAAACTCTTGATAGTCATTCTTGACGGATTCAGATGAAAATAGGTAGCTATTTAACTTGGTTTCATGTGTCAATCTATCTAGCCAGTAGCAATCCCAACACCTCTCACCTAAACCTGCTGGCATTAGCTTATTACAACTACCGCAGGGAATTAGACCCTGTTCATGACATCTTTTGCAAATCCTGCCATTATCGGTATCAATCAGCTTTCGATAACGGCCACAAGACTCGCAGGTTTCATGAAAGTGTTTTTGATAACATGAGGTACAAATTGGTTGGTTGTGCATTAAGGTGGTATAGCAACAAACATTGCTTTTAAACTCACCACACTCGAAGCATTGCTTCTTTTCTTTAAAATACCCTACATAACAGGTCTGACAAACTCTGCCGTATTGAGTGTTAGCGCCATTTTCGAAGGCATCTCTACCACAACGAATACACGGCTCTTGCCTCATACATTTACGGCAAATATTGACTGACTCTTTTTTATGAAACCTGTTTAAATCACCGCACTTGTCACACGGTTTTTTAACAAACCAAGTGCGATAGCAGTTAGGGCAATAGCCCTCACCTTTAAACCGCCTCTGAATAATGGTGTTGCGTTTACCACAGCAATCACATCTACTTTTCTTGGTTTTGTTCACAATGTCTCTCATAAGCTTTTTGCATTTCCATCTTGCGCTTGAGTCTAGCCCAATGGTTTATAACTACGTTTGGTGGTGTAGGGTTGTTTGGACTCTTTTCAGTTCTCGTTTTTGATATATTAGACTTAGGTAGTTGGTTGTAAACAGGTAGAAAAGGCTCTGGTATTTTTGAGTCCTTTGACCAATGAAAGCTATTTTGAGTAGCGTCATGTAGCTCACAAACTAACGTCCATTCTTCTAATGATATTTTCATGAGCTTGTAGGCGCTCTCTAACAAAAACAGTCTTTCTTTGGCAGATAAATGGTCGAAACTAAGCTTGCTTCTAGGTACTGTGATTTCATCCATGTCATGAATAATTCCAAGCGATATTAGAATTCTCCCAAACTTATGGTTAACATTCTTAACCGCTTTTCTTGTAATATTCACTAAAAACAGCAAGCTCTCAAACCAATCTGCTATATCAACCATTTGATTAAACACCAACCCTTGCTTTGCCCTATAAACCGTAACAGCAGTTGCTTGATATTCGCAGACTGTCTCTGATGGTATGACTTTAGCCGTTGGCGCATTCATTTTTTCATTACAGCTATAGCAGTAATTAATCTTTCCAATATCAATAGGAACTAACTGAGGTTGATAGGGAGCATCACAGTGAGGGCAATTGCTTTGCAAAACCACCTTATGTTTTGTGCAACACACAACCCAAGAGAATCGCCATAATATGGATAGATATGCTTCATCATCACTTTCTAAACATTCAGGACAATAAGGATTGCCTATGCGTGAGTAGCGATTACGCTTTGATAAAGGAGTCGTCCAAGGGTACGCAACCTTGCTGTTAATATTCGTTCCAATACACTTTGCAAAATAAGCTAGGGTGTGTTGATGGAGTTCATCCTCGTCAATTTCAGCTAAGGACGCTATATCTTTGTGGACTTGAGCATCAATATGCTCAACCCCTTTATCAATATCGTAAATCCAAAGTCTAATCGGTCTCCAGTGATACCATGTAAAACTTAAAGGAGGACAGAACTGGTTGAAAGAAGCTCTAATCAACCAAGATGTAAGGCTCTCATCTTTACGAAAGTTTGTGGTAAATACTAATGGCTGAACCGTAGCTATAGGTAATGTTTTTAACCAATAATCTTGCGTAAACCTTTGGTCGGTCTTAGACATGACTTACCCCTGATGATATCAAGCGTGATGGCTTCTTCACCTGTATTGATTGCTTCAATCGCACATTCGTTTAGCAACCTTTTTACGTTACCTAAATTGCCGTCACTAATACTGTGAATTAAGTTAGTTTTTTCTATATCAATGAGATTAGAGGGGTTCTTCAAAGGCAGTATTCTTTCAAAACTACCTAACAGCCTTCTAAATTCTTTATTGTTATGCCATATAGGAAGTTCAGCCACATCAAACCTACTAGCATGTTGAGGGTCAGTATGTAAGATACGAATAGCATCTTTAGTGCCACAAAGTACAATAGGTAGTTCAAGTTCGTTACATAAGAACTTAATGGCATTCATCATTAATCTTTGCTGACGAGCTGTACCTGTTAGCATAGAATGAGCTTCATCAATAATAAGGATTTTTACATTGGTCTCACGGAATGAATGAACTACTTGATGACGTAAAACTCCACTCGAATCACTACTTCTAAAAGGCAGACCTAGAGAGTCAATTAAGCTGATATAAAGCTCTTTTTCATTGGCTGATGGGGGTGCTTGAATTAAGCGAATAGGGACATTTATTCTGTCATTATCATCAACATAAGTATCGCCAAACTTCTCATTAAATCTTTTGATAATAGTCGTCTTTCCATTATTGGAATCACCTATGAGTAATAGGTTAGGCATACGGTGTTGTTTAGGCCGATTCATTAAGCTTTGCAGGGTATCTAAGATTGTATTGGCAGTCTTATAACCAATCCAACGAGGACTATGGATAAACTCAATTCGCTCATTATCAGGTTGGTGAGCGATATGTCTAAACTTCTCATGTATATGTGGGTATGGAGTAGAGTTCATTAGTCGATATCCTCATAAAATAAATCATCATCTATGTCGTTATCAGAAACACTAGTGTCAGTATTTTTATTATCAGTGATAATGTTAGCTGTATCTAAAGCGTCTTTAGCCTTATCCTCTTGTCTAATAGCATCATAGGCTTTTTGAGATTTCTTATGAGATTTTCTTCTCTGCTCTTGTCTACGCAAACTCTTGGTGGTTTGCTGTGAGCTTTCAACAAGCGATTGCATATCCTCCCATGCCTGATAGATTAAAGCCTCATTGACCGTTCCAGATTGCTCTCTAACTTTATTTTTGAGTATTTTGTATTCCCACAAGCTCATAGCAGGTAAGGCTTGGTTTGCCAAAGGAATATTAAAGTAGTGCTTTAGAACAGGGTCATAAAACCAGATGTTGCTAATGTCTCTAGGGTCTAGTCTAAAGGTAAACTTACGCTTAACTTTACTATTACTACCGTCGTTCTCTGTAGCATTGATATAATTATTAAGGCTAGCATCGTAGTACTGAAGCCCATCAATAGTGACACCGTTTCTTTGAATGGTTCTCTCTATGCTAGGCATGAAATCCAACATAAGTGTCTGAGCATTCTCAGGAACAGCAGGAATACCAATACCTTCCTCGTAACCGTCACCTAACAAGCCTATACGCCACTGTTCATTTGGAGTCCTTCCAATGCTGGAGTGGATGGTTTCGTGATAAACCTTAGTGATGTAAGTAAGAAACCAAGTTTCAAGCTCATTTAAGGTTAGCGAGGCATGTTTTTCTGAGTTGTATTCGTCTTTTTCTTTAATATTGGAGAAGGTTGTTCCAGGAAGTCCATGAACCTGCTTCATCAAGGTGCCGATTAACCTTTCAATGTGTCCACCAAACTCAGGTCTCGCTAGTGGTCTAAACTCAATATCAATACCATGAAAAGCACAAGACTTTTTGAGGCTCTCAGCTCTAAAATCAGAGCCATTATCAACGTGAATTTTGGCAGGCTTACCAAACACATCCCATGTCGCATCATGGATGCTAAAACTTGTTAGAAGCTCGTCTTTTTTAAGAATACTTCGGGCAATGCACATGCCTACAGAGGTAACAGAAGGGGCATCTAAAGATATATAGTAGCCTGTGATGACACGACTATAGACATCAATGGCTACGGTCAGATAGGGTCTACCAATAGGCTTTCTGTATTTATCATCTACCAAGATGATATCTATTGGGGTATGGTCAATCTGAATTACACTTAGAGGGTAATTAGCATCGGGGAACTGTCCTGCTTTAGCAGTAAACTTTTGTTTAGCTCTTTTGCGTTGACCACGCCCTCTGAGTAACTTTTCTTCGCTAATGTCTTTAATGCGCTTACGGATAGTGTTGGGGCTAGGTTTCTCATACCCTGCTTTGAAACAACGCTTATTTACCTCTCGTATAGTTGCTTGGATAGTAGGTCTTTGAATGGTTAGGTAAAAATCGTTAATAACCTCATTAATAAGGTCGTCAGCTTCAGGTTCTATACGAGCCTTGCCCTCTGACCAACCCCGCTTTCTATCCAATAAAGAACCTATTGAGTTTGTAGATTGATACTGCTCAACCCAACGCCTCAGAGTACGGCTAGAAACGCCCATTTCTTTCGCTCGTTTCTCATACCCCTTAACACCGTTATAATTAAAACCTACACCGCCAATCAAAGGCTTTATAGCTAGGTATTTGCGTTGTGCTTTTTGCCAATCCTTATCACTAATCTCGTTTAAGTCTACCTTTACGGACACATCGCCCTCTGAGGTAACATTCTCAAAATCATGCACACTTAATACATGGTTGCTTAGAGTAGATAAATCCTTGAAAACCGCTTGATTTATATCATCTAGGAATTCAAGTAATAAATACTCTTTTTTGTCAGTTTTATTGGTATATAAACCGCCAATAACCATTTGTATGTAATCACGTTTGAGAGGAGTGAAGTGGCTTTTACTCACTATACCCACTGGTGCTTTTATATCGTTTTCATCGTTATTCATACCACACCTCAAGTTTTTCGCTACGAACGTCACTCCAAATATCAAACTTGATAAGCTTGTTTATCATTAGATACCACATCAGCCTTCTACCATGTTGTCGGTAAAGGTCTGACTTAAAGTAACGCTCTAAAATGTATTCAACGGTAGTGAAGCCTCTTAGCCTTATATCTTCGACAATTGCATTAACTTCATCCTCTGAGACTGCAACATTCTTATACATTGCAAGGAACTGAAGGTTCTTAAAGGCGTAATGGTGAATTCTATCTTCGTCATAGATAGAGAATTTGAAATTCTGTTCTTTGCAAAAGGCTATTGCTGACTTCCATTTGTTTGACCAATCCCGCCAGTTTTCTTGCCACTCTTTTTTGGGTTTAACCTCTACAAGTAAGGACTTGCCGTAGTCTGATTTAACCTGAACAAAGTAATCAGGTGTGTAGTTGTACGTTCTGCCATTTTTCTTAAAAGGGATGCTTATAGGCTGAGGAACAATGTCTATAACATCGTCTCTAAATGAGTGGTAAATTAGAAAATCACGCTCTAAAGTGGACTCAAAAGCAATAGGTTCGCCTTTATAGGAAATATGACCAGATACACTTCTTCTAACCGCAGGAATCTTTCGTGTTTGTTTCATAATTTTGTGACATTTATTTGTGGTAATTTTTAAGAAGTTGACATCTATTTCTGGTAATTCGCAAGAAGTTGACATCTATTTCTGGTAATTTGTGACATTTATTTCTGGTAATTGTAGTCTAAAAGACGCATTATGTGGAGTGGTTTTTGACATTTATTTCTGAAACTGACAGGGGCTCACGTCCAAAACCTGGCGAGATTACTTTGGCCAATAAAGGGGTTTTGTTCTTAGATGAAATGCCTGAGTTTGACCGCAAAGTGTTGGAGGTATTGCGCCAGCCATTGGAAGCTAAACAAATCACCATTAGTCGTGCCAATCAGCAAGCGACTTTTCCGGCAAATTTTCAGTTAGTCGCCGCTATGAACCCCTGTCCTTGTGGCTATCAAGGTGATCCCTCGGGCCGCTGTCATTGACAAATACAAATTTAAATGATAATCACAAAACTAGATGATAATTACAACTATAATTGATAATATGTATAAGCTTACATTCAAGGTAAAATTGGTGAAGTAAGCTTAAAATTATATTAATCAAACGAAACTTGTATAAATTAGAAAAGGTTTTATTGTGAAAATAATATTTGAGGATGAACGCTTCGAAAATAGTTATTTTACGAATGAAGCATTGTATAGGTTAGAAGCGATTGAAAATATTAGTAAGCATGAGCCGTTTGGATTTCTAAGAGTTAAGTTTTTCCAGTTACATAAAACAGTGTCAATAAATAAGTTAAAAAGTCATTCATCAAGCAAAAATTACAATAGATACTTTGATTGTATTGGCACAAATTTTAGTGAAAGATTAATTATTGTAGACGTAAGAGTTGAACACTTATACCTTCTGTCAGCAGGCTCAATTTGGGAAGCTACAGGCTCTAAAGCTATTGAAAAGGTTTTTGAGCCTATTACCTCAGAAACTATCGAAATTGGTACAGAACGAAATAAATGTATTCAAGAAGATGTCTACAAATCACTAGATACTTCTGCTAAATTTAACCCTCTAAATCTACGTAATAAGTTGCCTTTATTAGCTATTTCAGATTCTTTTGTTAAAGACAAAGATGCTACAGTTCTTATTCCCTATTCTGAAATTATTAGACACTATTTCTCCGCATCGACATACTTTATTTCTAAATTATTTGAAGAGGATTGGATAGTAGAGTTAGCTGAGCTTATTGGAAGTGTGGAAGATAACTCTGACATATGTTCGATAAAGCTCAACAGCAGACATTTTCTCGACAGCGATGTTCCCTTTATAGCTAGAGCTTTGATGGACAAAGCAACACTTTTTGCAATGCGATTAATTTATAGTCGTGCCAATAATGCTTTGAAATGTGCAGAACGAGAGGGTTATTATCACAATTTGACTGGATTGCCCATAGAAACAACCTTACCTTTTAAAGATGGAACTAAACTTGACGTTATAGGACACTACTTAAATAAAGAAGATAGTGAAGACAGATTCTTTTTAGTACGCAAGATTCAGACTTGTCACCACTCTTGGCCATTTAAAAAGTTAAATATTGTTAGTGCAGAAACTTTTAAAAATCGTGAGAGAGAAGAGTACGAGTTTAGAATGTCTAAGGAACAAGAGTTAGTAAAAGAAGATCAAATAGAACTGACTGCTGGAGATAGGCCAACTGCTAATAAGACTGAATTAATTATAGAGCTTGATCAAAGTGCACGTTTTCCATTCCTAAACACATTACCAGTTCAAAAGAAACGTGAACAGGATGGCAAGGAAGAGACTATTTACGATGTCATAGGTATTAGCCAAGTCTCTTTACAAGATAATCAGGCGATAAACACAGGGTCTTTAGGTAAAGAAAACTATGTAAAGAATAATACAATTAACCCTGTAAAAATTGCGCCTGAGAAAGGCGAAAGTGAAATTAAATCCCTTAACGAAATTTCTGAAATTTTTCACGAGATCGAATTAGAAAATGAGGATTGGAGCATTACAGCCTTACCAATGAATCAAACTGATAATACTCATCCTTATGGATTATTTAATTTTGAAGGCACAAAATGGTCTCAAGCTTACAATAGAAATCGAAAAGGACTACTATTAAAAATTGAGATAAGAGATACGATTGTACTGTACTGCTTAGATATTGAACCCTATAAAAGTACAACGTTTAGTTTGTTTCTGTTCACGAACCCTATAACCGGTACGGATGAGATGGCGCTAGCTGGTATTGTAAACACGGTTAGTGAGAACAGTGGCAAAGGGATTAAGTCAATTTTAAAGTCTAGGTTTAATATAGTAAAACCATTGAAACATACTAGCACTGCCAATAATCCTATTAAAAATAGGATAATCAATAAAATTGATGAGATCGTGCCATAGCCTCATAGCCTCATAGCCTCATAGCCTCATAGCCTCATAGCCCCACTGTAGCGTCTTCCATTAAAATTTCTTTGTATATTACAGTTGGTTAAAAAATGCTTTAACTAAGTTTTTTAAGAAAGAAAGTTAAATCTTTCATACCATCTATAAAACAACTGTTTACAT
Source organism: Psychrobacter sp. CX16 (assembly GCF_057396245.1). NCBI lineage: Bacteria > Pseudomonadati > Pseudomonadota > Gammaproteobacteria > Moraxellales > Moraxellaceae > Psychrobacter > Psychrobacter sp. CX16. Next base: position 397 of record NZ_JBXYJF010000038.1, on the reverse strand, counting down.
AAAGTATGTTTTAACTTTAATTTTACTTCTCTATTATAAAATTTCATACCTGTCCTGTTAGGAAAAATAATATGAAATTACATATTAGAAACATTAGAAATGTAACTATCCCCTAAAATAACACAGCTCAAACGTAGAATTTCTTATAAAATACCCATAAGGAGTTTTGATATGAGCAAACGAATGACTGAGACCCAAATCGTATCGATATTAAAAGAAGCAGAAGCTGGAATACCTGCTAAAGAGCTGTGCCGTAAATACGGGATTGCTAGCTCGACTTTCTATAAATGGCGTTCCAAGTACGGTGGTATGGAAGTCTCTGATGTTAAGCGATTAAAAGAGCTTGAAGAAGAAAACCGTAGGCTTAAACAGATGTTTGCTGATTTAAGCCTCAAAG
>NZ_JBXYJF010000037.1:0-26189 GCF_057396245.1 Psychrobacter sp. CX16 | reverse complement strand
AGGACGGTACTACGTCCTTGTATGCCATAGTGCTTTTGGGCTTGTTTGTAGGTCATGTCGCCTTTTTCTACTTGCTCTACAATAGCTAATTTAAAGCCGAGTGTGTAATCTTTCTGTGTTCGTTTAATCCTTGATCTTTCTGCTTTGTCCATTTATAAGCTTCCTTTTCGTAAACTTATTTTAGGACGGGACAGAACAAGTTAAAAAGCCACCGTTCTGTTAGAACGGTGGCTTTTTTTTGAAAAACTAGGTGTAATGGACAAAATTCAGGCTGACACCCCCTTTAAAGCTATATACTATAAGTATTTGCAAGGATTGAAAGCCATGAATCAAAAAACTGCCCTTTTTGTAGTGAAAAACACACTAAAAAGAATGGTTATAAATCAGGGAAACAGCAGTACAAATGCCTTGTTTGTAATCGGCAGTTTTTAGGTGGCAGGCGGCTTAATAATACAACTTTGTGGCAAGAATATACTCAAGGTAAACAGACTTATAAACAACTTGCTCATAAGTATGGCTGTAGTATAAAGACCATACAAAGGCGACTAGATACTATTGAGATAAAGTCACTTAATAAGCTACCTACTCGTGCCAACATAGTGATGGACACGACCTACTTTGGTAGAACATTTGGCTTAATGGTATTTCTCGACTATACAAGCAAAGCGGTATTACACCACCGTATTATTCACTATGAGACCAACGCTCTGTATAAACTGGGAATAGAGCATATAAAATCACAAGGCATTGATATCACTAGCATTACTTGCGATGGAAGACGAGGTCTTAATGCTTTGTTTAAAGATATACCGATACAAATGTGCCAGTTTCATCAGCTACAGATCATCACTCGATACTTAACTCGTAGGCCTCAAAATATCGCAAGTATTGCCCTTAGACAGCTAGCTTTAAATATAAACGATTATGATAAGACAACCTTCATTCAAGCTCTAGATAGCTGGTATTTGACTCATGAGGACTACTTAAATGAGCGTAGTACCAATATAGATACTGGTAAGACTTGGTACACCCATAAGCGTCTTAGAAGTGCTTATAGAAGCTTGCGAGTAAATAGTGATTGGTTATTCACTTATAGAGAATTAGATGACTTAAACATTCCAAATACAACTAATTCTCTAGAAGGTTTGTTTAGCGAGTTAAAACGACAATTAAGTAGTCATAATGGGCTTAATAAACAACGTAAGCTTAAGTTTATTAACAACTTTTTAATGACATACTCTGAAGGGTAGCCTGAATTTTGTCCATTAGAGACTAACCGCTCGTTTTTAGCCTGAATTTTGTCCATTACACCACAACTTTTTAATGACATACTCTGAAGGGTAGCCTGAATTTTGTCCATTAGAGACTAACCGCTCGTTTTTAGCCTGAATTTTGTCCATTACACCAAAAACTAAAATTATAAAGGGCAGGGATATCTACTATTAATAATAACCAAGCACTTTCCACCAAATAAGACCCGAGCCAATCCAGATAACTAAGTTGACCACACTCATGATAAAGCCAATGGTCCACCATTCACGCAGTGTGGTATAGCCTGAGTTGAAAATAACGGGCGCCGTACCTGTCGCATAATGGGTCAAGGTCATCATGATGTTACCCGCAGCAGCTAGAATGAGAGCATATAGCAGTGGCGGTGCACCGAGCGTTAATCCAACTGCATAAAAGGCGGCAAACATAGCGGTAACGTGGGCAGTGGTACTGGCAAATAAGTAATGCATGTATAGATACACCAGCGTCAATATAGCAACCGCACCCATCCAGCCGACGCCGGTCACACCAATCGCAGACTCAATACTGTGCGAGAACCATTCAATCAGACCCAGTTTATTAAGGTAATTGGCCATCATAACTAGGGCACCGAACCAAACGATGGTATCCCAAGCAGACTTCTCTTTTAACACATCCTGCCAAGTTAATACGCCAGTTAGTAACAATATAGATAAGCCTAAAAAGGCAGTCGCTGTCGCATCAAACGCAAACTGATCACCGAAAATCATGGCGGGAATATTTGCCCAAAGCATCAGCATTAACAAGAAGACCGCAAGCATGATTTTCTCTTGCGTGGTGACATGACCAAGCTTGGCTAAGTTCTCTTTAGCATAGTCTCTAGCATCCGGTGTCTGTTTTACTTCAGGCGGATAAATCATATAGATGACCAAAGGCATCACTAAAATACAAAGCACACCTGGCACAAACATCGCCAACGCCCAGGTTGTCCAAGACAGATGAATATCACTACCGGTGGCTTGGCTCACTAAGTCAACGACCAAAGGGTTGGGCGCGGTGGCGGTAATAAACATACCAGAGGTAATCGGGTTGGCATGGAAATTGACCATTGCCAGATAGCGGCCAATCTTGTTTTGCGTGCCCTCTTCCGGTGTTGAGTGAAAGCTCATTGCAATAGAGCGCATGATAGGGTGGATAATACCGCCACCCCGTGCTGTGTTCGAGGGTGTAATAGGCGCAATCATCAGCTCTGCTGCAGCCAATGAATAGCCAATACCTAAGGTCTTCTTACCAAAGACTGAAATAAAGTAATAAGCAATACGTGAGCCCAAACCTGTTTTGATCAGACCACGCGATATCATCACCGCGATACCGATTAACCAAATAAGAGGGCTTGAGAAGCTCGATAAAGCGTGTTGCATTGCCTCTTTTGGCGTTTCCGCGGTGACACCGGTAATAGCGACCAATGTAATAGCAATAATAGCCAATGCTCCAATAGGCAAGGCTTTACCAATAATGGCCACAATGGTAGCGACAAATAATGCCAATAGATGCCAAGCATTGTCGCTGACACCTTCAGGGGTGGGTATCACGTACCAAATGATAAAACCAACCGCAAGAGAAAGCAGAATAGGTATCAGTTTAAAGGGAAGTTTTTCAGGAGAATCTGACATTTTTATGTCCTATATAGCCTAAAAGCTATGACTGATGAAAGTTTATTATCGTTTTGATGTCTTTAAAATGGACGTATAATTTTTCAATGAACTATTCTCTAGATATTTTAACCTGTTTATATTTCAAAATAAGGGACAATCTAAATTGAGCCAATATGTTCTATTAATGGCAAATAGATTTACCAAGCTTTCAAGTGTTTTCAAGTGTTTTCAAGTAATTTATCTTGATTACGCCACAAGACAAAAGCCGCAACGGCAAAGCGGGACAGCAGTAACCAGTACACACTAAACCAAATAACTGGCATAGCATACTGACTGCCATACACTTCATAGATGACGTAGGTAAGTGGGAAGAATATTGATGCGACGATTACCGCTACTTGGCGAATCTTGGCTCCTGCGGTTAATCCAAACATCACCCCATCTAGCCAATAAGCCCCTGCACCAATAAGAGGTAATAAGGTCGCAATATAGCGATAATCTAATGCTAACGCATTAACTTGCGGTAAATCGGTCATAATTTTTAAAAAAGTGGGTAGGGCAAACAGCCAAACTATGCATAAGCCCATGGCTAACCAAAATACCATGATACCCGTACGCTTTACCGCAACTGTAAAATAAGTATGACCTTGTTTACGTGCTGCCGCTTGCCCTGATAAGCTCTCGGCAGCTACGGCTACCCCGTCTAAAGCAAAGGCAGAAATACTTAATACTTGTAATAAAACCGCATTGGTTGCCATGACTAAGTCGCCTTGCTGCGCGGACAGTCTGGTAATCCAAGCAAAGCTTAATGTGAGTAGTATCGTTCGGATAAAGATGTCTTTGTTTAATGAAAATAAGCTGAGCATCTTATCTACCGCATACACATCGAGCAATCGCTGTTTAAAGCCGAGCGGCTTATCGTATGAGGGTTTGGTATTAATATCTTGCTGCTGTGACATTTGACGCATGTGCTGGCGAGCAAGTAGAGCCGCTGTTAGACAGCCAAAGGCATAACCGATTACTGTGCCCAAAGCAACGCCTTGCAGTCCCATATCGAGGTCATAAACAAAGCTTAAGGTTAGAATAATATTAATTACTGAAATAAGCAGCTGCACCATCATCATCTGCTTAGTCTTGCCTTGACCCGCAAACCAGCCAATAAAGGCATAGTTCATAAGCTCAAAGACAATGCCGTAGTAGCGGGTCGTCAGATACGTCTGAGCGGCCTCACTGCTTGCAGGCTGTGCACCAAGTAAAACAAGCCCATAACTGATAATCAGCGGCTTAAATAGCCACAGTATAAGGCTCAATATGACTGCTAAACCAAGCGAGCGATAAAGAATACCAGCAAGCTCTGTGATATTGCCACTAGATGTCGACTGACGACCCAGTGCTTGAGCGGATAATCCAGATGAGGCATATTGCAAGAAGTTAAAACTGACCAATATTAATAGCCACAGCTGCGAGGCGATACCAAGTCCGGCAAGATAATAAGAGCTGTCAAAATGACCCACCACGCCCACATCAATAGCGCCCTGAAACGGCATTGCTAAATTAGCGACAAGGACCGGCGCTGCAATTGCAATAATATGACGGTAGCTTAAATCGAGCGGAGCAGTAGGTGTAGTAGTAGATTGACTCATGATTATACGACTTTGTTATTATTGACGTGAAAAAGCAAAAGGCTCGTAGTGATACCAAACCGACAAACAATAAAAAGCACCCTAAGGTGCTTTTTATTGTTTCATACGACTGTATAAGAGTGTAGTTGTCTTTGGTTGCTCAGATTAGTCTTCAAATGACTTTGGGTCGTTAAAGCTGACCACTTCTTCTTGAAATTCAGGTTTCACTTTCACCACGAAGTCATCACGCGATAGACCCATTGATAATGGGATACTGCTTGAGATGTACGTTGATGAATAGGTACCGGCAATTAGACCAATAAAGAAGGCCACTGAGAACCAGAACAGACCTGCACCACCTAGGAACAACATGGCCAATACCACAACCAATACTGTTGATACGGTCATAATGGTACGGCGTAGCGTCTCGGTCAAAGACAGGTCAATGATTTGTCTTGAGGTTGCCCCGCGGACCCGTCTGAAGTTCTCACGAATACGGTCATAGACCACGATGGTATCGTTCAATGAATAACCAATCAGCGCTAGGATAGCGGCCAATACGGTTAAGTCAAATGGGAACTGGAATAATGCAAAAATACCCAGTGTCACGATGGCATCATGAAATAGGGCCAACAGAGCGCCCAGTGCTAATTTGAACTGGAAGCGTACGCCCACGTATAACATCATCATAGCAAGAGAGGTCAAGATAGCAATCATAGAACTGATATAAACTTCGCCACCAACTTGACTACCAATAATATTTACGCTACTGATTTCAGCGGCATTGTCTGGCAGAGCAAGCGCCTGTTTTAAACTCTCGTTCAAACCCTCTACGTTATCAGACTGTGGCGGCAGACGAACCAATAACTCAGTAGTACCGCCCACATACTGAACCACAGCATCATCAAAACCAGCATCTTCTAAGGTTTCAATTACTTCTGTTTGTTCAACAGGCTGCTGGTAGGTCACATCGGCAGACACACCGCCAGTAAAATCTAGACCTAAATTTAAACCATTAACGAATAGAGCGCCTAAGCTGACTAAAATCATGATAATCGAGAAGATTGCCATGGGTTTTTCAAGCTTCATAAACGGGATAATACGTTTATCACCAACCGCTTTAATACCGCCTTCAGACAGGGCGGCCGCATCTTCATAAGCATCCGAGGTATCTAAGTCAGTAGCCGTAAGCTCTGTTGAGGCTTCTGGTGCATTATCAGATGCAAGGCGGCGAGGTGCATTACCAGTAGCATTTCGGCGAGGCCCACGCTTCTTACGAGGGCGGCCACCTTCGATATAGGCAGGTGTTGAGCTGTCAGGCGTCTTGTTGTTGTTTGGATTATCGTTCGGGGTATTATTAGCCATGATTCTCTCCTAACCTATGCTCAATGATTTAACAGATTTACGAGTACCATAAATCAGATGAACTAACGCACGCGTTACGATAATAGCCGTGAACAGCGAGCTTAGAATACCAATGGCTAGGGTAATAGAGAACCCTTTGATTGGGCCAGAACCAATTGAGAATAGAATAATGGCGACCAATAGCGTGGTGATGTTACCATCAAAAATACTACTAAAGGCGCGATCAAAACCGGCAACAATAGCAGACTTTGGCCTTGCTCCCTCTGATAACTCCTCTCGAATACGCTCGAAAATCAGTACGTTGGCATCAACCGCCATACCAATGGTCAATACAATACCAGCAATACCTGGTAGCGTTAACGCTGCACCAAGAATCGATAATACTGCAATCATAATAATTAAGTTAAATGCCAAGGCGATGTTCGCAACAACGCCAAATAGACGATAGAAAACAATCATAAACACAAAGACTAATAGATAGCCAACTTGCGTAGAGAATAGACCGTCATCAATATTTTGCTGACCCAGTGATGGACCAATGGTTCGCTCCTCCACAAAGTACATCGGCGCAGCAAGCGCACCAGAGCGAAGTAACAAAGCAAGCTCAGCTGCTTCAGCATTACTATTAAGACCAGTAATACGGAATGATGAGCCTAATACTGCTTGGATATTCGCTTGACTGATAATTTTGGTTTCAGCATAAGGGGTACGTGTTTCAATAACTTCGCCCGTTTCTGGGTCTTCGTCATAGGTCACACGCTGTTTGTTTTCAATAAACAATACCGCCATTTGCTTACCAACAGCAGCCTTAGTGGCGTTTTGCATCAATTTACCACCCGCAGTATCTAGGGTGATGTTTACCTCTGGAGACCCATTTTCATCAAGACCAGAGGTCGCACCTTGAACTTTATCACCAGTCAAAATAGGCTGACGGTTTAATAAAGATGGCGGGCCATCTAACGTCATATATGGGAACGCTTCAGTACCTGCAGGTGGGATACCACCAGCATAGGTGGCATTTTCATCTGCTACCAAACGGAACTCTAGGTTCGCCGTACGACCTAACACACGCTTCGCTTCTGCAGTATCTTGAACACCAGGTAATTCAACAACGATACGGTTACTACCTTGAGACTGAACTAAGGCTTCAGAAACACCAAGTTCAGCGATACGGTTACGTAGGGTCGTTAAGTTTTGACCTACGGCATATTCGTTAATCTCGTTTAAGGTAGTCTCGTTATAATTGAGGCTTAACGCAGGGCCTTGATCATCCATCATTGCTTGGATATCAAACTGTGCACCTTGAGGCTGAGGACCCTGTAATACACGCTGAGCGGCATCACGTGTCTCAGTGTCTTTAAAGTGTAGTAGGAGGCCTTGCTGCACAACGTTAATACCTTTTACAGGAATACGCTCACCACGAAGGGTGCTACGAATCTCGCTACTGGCACTTTTTAGACGCTGCTCAAGGGCTTTGTTCATGTCCACTTCAAGCACAAAGCGCACCCCACCACGTAAATCTAAGCCAAGCTTTAGAGGCTTAGCACCGATGCTACGTAGCCAGTCTGGTGTCGTTTGCGCTAGGTTTAACGCAACCACATAGTCGTCACCAAGTTGTTGGCGTAAAACCTCTTGCGCTTTTAACTGAGCTTCGCCATTTTTTAGACGCAACAGCGCGCTGTTGTCAGCAAAGGTAGAATCGTGGTATTCGATACCCGATTCATCAAGAAGTTGTTTTGATTGTTCTAGTACATCTTCAGTCAATTCAGTACCTGCTGAGGCACTGGTAACTTGCACCGCAGGCTCATCAGGATATAAATTTGGCAGAGCATAAAGCCCAGCAATGATGAGTACGATGACGATTAAGAAATATTTCCAGGCAGGGTAATGCATAGTCGCTTCTTCACTTGAGGGAAGGTAAACAGTAGAGTGTTATTGATAGGCTAGGGTAGCATTATGCCAGGGAGTCTGCGGCGATGTATGTTATTAAATGAAGCAAATAACATCATCTCTATAATTGGCATCCACTGCACATAAGCTGTCTATAAGCTATCTTGGCGTCACATAAAGGCAACATCTGGTTTTATGTGGGTGCGCACTCTAAATTAAGTTGATTAAAATAATATAATCCAAAAACCAAGCCAAAGGAGAACCCTATCAGCCCAACTCTTGGATTATTCAAAGTTATGCGAAGCCGTTATTTCAAGCCGTCCATAGTGCCATTCGGTAATACTGAGATTACAGAGGCGCGCTGCACCATTACTTCGTTTCTGTCATTTAGACTCACAACCGCATAATCACCATCGATTGACTTAATTTTGCCCATTAGGCCGCCTGCGAAGATAACTTCGTTGCCAACCGTTAAAGAGTTCACCATGTTGCGGTGCTCTTTTGCACGTTTAGACTGTGGACGAATCACTAAGAAGTAGAAAATCGCAAAAATAGCCAGTGGGAATATCCACTGCATAATCATGGCAGGGCCGCCAGCCGCTTCAGGAGCAGCATGGGCTGCTTGAATAAATAAACTCATAATTAGTCCTTAAGGTTCGAGATATGATGTCTGTTAACAGACAACGTGTGTTGTCTGGGTATTCATATTGGACTTGCACAAAATCAACATAAATGATGACGAATCATTATTTATTTATCTGACGACAGTCGCTATAGTAGTTGGTACTAAAGACAGCGTTTACCCTGTTGAGTCAGTTATAAAACCTTTTGACTCTTGGTGTAAATTTTTGCGTAAATCCTAAATATATGTGGGTATAGTTATTATAAAATAACTGGCATAGTATCAAAAAAATGTGTCCTTGATAACACTTACTTTTAATCCTGTTAGGGTTGAGGTGATTTTTAAGCGATAAATTAAGCGTTGTGGTTAATAATAAGTGTGTTTTGAGGCTTTAAAAAGGCAAATTGTCTGTCGCTTAATAGAAGCTAGGACTGCGTTTATCAGGCTCGTTTAAATGAATACTAGCAGCTGCGCTTAATAAACCGCTATAATCTCTTTATTATCAGCTGTTTTTATATTAAAAACTTCTTTAAAATTTGTTATCACTTTGAGGCTACTATGCGCTTTATTTTAATTATCTTATTATTTCTGATTTTTGGTTACGCTCTAGGTCTAGTACTGGTCAACGGTAGTGAAGTTGCGGTAAACCTTCTATTTACTCAATCACCTGCGATGAACTTAGGTCTATTGCTTATCTTATGTATCGCACTGGGTGTGATTATTGGTATGTTATTGGCGCTGCTTCTGTTTAAAGTATTACAGAACAAATGGGAAATTAACCGCTTAAATAAAGAAAATAAGCGTCTACAAGAAGAGTTAAGACAAGCGACGATTGCTATCGACCGTCAAGCCAATGGCGCTACTGTTGATCATACGGTTTTTGTTGACTCACAAAACAAAGATGCGGCTGCTCCAGTTGCAGACCGTAACACACGACTATAGATATTTGGTTATCTAGGTAGGACAATTATCTAGGTAGGATCACCGGCAATACGCTATTAGAATTAAAACGACCAACTTGGTCGTTTTTTTATATCTTTAATTTGTAATCGTTTGAGCATAAATTTAGCGCTTTTAAGGGCCGTCCTATATACTATATCAGTTGGGTGCGACATCAATGAGTCTATTGACCTATTGTATCGTATTAGTTTAATAAGACCGTCAATTATTAGGGCGGTATATCTATTTTATATGCTTGGGAGGCAATGTGACTCAGAATCAGCCGCAGTCAGTTCAGCACAATACCGCGCGATTAATTACGCCAGATTCTCCAATCGTGGTGGCTTTGGATAAAGCATCTTTGAATGATGCCCTAAGCTTGGCTGATCAGCTTGATCCAAAGTATTGCCGCGTTAAAGTCGGTAAAGAGTTGTTTACCCGTTGTGGTCCTCAGATTATTAACGAGCTGCATAACCGAGGTTTTGAGGTCTTTTTGGACTTAAAATTCCACGATATCCCAAACACCACGGCGCAGGCGGTATTAGCAGCGGCAGATATGGGCGTCTGGATGGTCAATGTGCATGCAAGTGCTGGTCTAGAGGCGATGTCAGCGGCTAAGCAGCGGTTGGTGGATGCCGGTTACGATACCTTATTGATAGCGGTCACAGTATTGACCTCAATGGGCGAGGAAGGGCTGTATCAACTGGGTATTAATACCCCAGTTAATGAGCAAGTCGAACGACTAGCACTATTGACTAAAGAAGCTGGACTAGATGGTGTAGTGTGTTCAGCGCAAGAAGCAACTCGACTAAAAGTACTTTGTGGTCAAGAGTTTCAGTTAATCACACCGGGTATACGCACCTTAGAAGATTCAACAGATGACCAAAAACGTATCTGTACGCCGCAGCAAGCGATGCAAAACGGCGCTGATTATTTGGTTATTGGCCGCTCTATTACCCAAGCAGCATCACCAACCGATAAGATGCTGAGCATCTTGCAGAGCTTGCAGGCGTAATAACAATAAAAGATAGCACAATACCTCACTATTCATGTTTATTGATAAGAGATTATGAAACTACAAATATTAAGTGACCTTCATATTGATAGCTATTCAAAAAGACAGCAGCCTCTGGGTAATATTCCTCAGACGGATGCAGATATTATCTTGGTAGCCGGCGATACCGCAAATAGTGATTCGGGTATGGTTTGGTTACAAGAACAGGCTCGCATCAATAACAAGCCGCTGCTAACTATTGCTGGTAATCACGAGTATTTCTCAGAAGATATTCTGAACTTTGATCAGCGACTATTGAGGTGGGATAACTTTGATAAGGATACTTTTAAAGGTTTGAGAGTACTACAGTGTCGTCAATTCGATATTGATGAGGTGCGTATCTTAGGCTGCACCTTATGGACCGATTATCAGTATGATGCCACTGAGGAAACCCGAGACTCAGTCATGTCATTTATGCGAGATTACCGTCAAATTAGAGCCGGTGATCAGCTGTTTACGCCAGAGATATCAATGCAAATACACGCAAAGCATAGAGCATGGCTTAAGCAAGCGCTGATAGATGCGTATGAGGAGGGTAAAACAGTGGTGGTCATGAGTCACCATAGCGTTAGCCCAAAATCGGTCTCTCCCAAATATGCTGGTATGCCAAGTAACGCTGCATTTGTCACTGATTTTAGCCACTGGATGCGCAAATCATGGGCACCGAAACTGTGGGTACATGGTCATACGCATGAAGCATTTGATTATGTTGAGGGTAATACTCGAGTAGTGGTCAATCCGCGTGCTTATCCAGGTGAGGTGAGTAGCACTGAACTGGCATTTGACTGGTCAAAAGTGGTTGAGGTTTGATAGAGCTGGCCTATGAAAAATAAAGCAGAGGTGTCAAATACAGTGACAATTAACGACACACAGCGCGCATTAGAGCCAAGTAATCAGCAAAGCAGTGGTATAGGTGATAACACGGAGGCCAATAGCGATAGAGCGCAGTCTAAGCTTGGCTCCTTCCGTTTAGCACCTGCGCCTTCGCATTTGCCTGAGAGTATGATTCGTTCGGTCAAGCACTTGCCTAATAACAATGAGCGTCTGCTTTTATTTACTCGGCACTCTTTGCGTGAGCGCTCAAATGGGCAAGGCTTTGCCAGTTACGATTTGCCATTAACACCAAAGGGCAGGGTACTGGCACGTTCATGGGGGCGATGGCTCTCTGATAATCTACCATACTCGTTAGATACGCACAGTATCGCCAGCCCCATTGGGCGCTGCATAGATACTGCAAAGCTAATGCAAGAGGGCGCAGGGGTTGATAACCCGATTATGCCTCAATCGTTATTGGTTGAGCCGGGTAGTCTGGTGACTGATGCGATTGAAGCCAATGAGGTTTTTAAAGAAATTGGTGCGTTGAACTTTATCAATTCGTTTTTAAGAGATGAGTTGACCAGCACCAAAGTTGCTAAGCAAGGTGGGTTAGATATCTTATCGCTTTTATATGACTCACAGCCTAAGCCTGGGCATCTGTCATTGGCTGTTAGCCACGATACATTATTAGCTGCCTTTTTGGGTGTGATGATGCAGAATCAAGGTATAACTTGGGATGACTGGCCTAAGATGATGGAAGGGGTGTTCTTATGGTTTGATGATAAGTCATTTGAGCAAGCCACTGCAAACTTTATTTGGCGCGGTCAGACCTTTAGCGTACCAACATCACAGCTGATAGTGCCTTAGTTCTTAATTATAAAATCAAGTCTATTAAATTAAACGCCATCTATAAAGAAAGCCCCTGATACTGAGTATCAGGGGCTTTCTTTGGTCTTTAATCAATCAGTGTGTTAATAACAATGACTGATTAAATAGCAATCTTAAGTCAATTAAGCTTTAAGTGCTTTGATTGCTTTGTTATAACGGCTCTTACGACGAGCTGCTTTGTTCTTATGGATAACGCCTTTGTCAGCCATACGATCGATAACAGGTACAGCTTTGTTATAAGCTTCAGTAGCCGCATCATAATCGCCAGATGCGATAGCTGCATCTACTTTTTTCATGTAAGTACGGATCATTGAACGCTGTGAAGCAGCGTGCTGACGACGAGTGTTATTTTGACGAGCGCGTTTACGAGCTTGTGCAGTGTTAGCCACAGATGTCTCCTTGGTAGAGTTTAATTACTAAATTAGGACTCAGTATTAAATACTGATGAATATAAAAATCAATAGTTTATAGCAAAAACTAATTGACGCAAAATTGTATTTATAAAATTACACAAAACTTATAAATCAAATCAAGAGTCATTGATACTAAGCTTGCCTACTTTAGCCATTATGGATCTGAGACTATCCATTGGCTAACTTAAGTTAGCAATAGTGAATATCAGATAATCAAATTAAAGGATATTAACTATTTGGCAAGGTCACTACTAGAGCAGCCGATCTAGCAAATAACTCACTATTCATATTCGAAGGGTTTAACCTATCGCAGTGATGACTAGGGGGTGTGACGCCAGTAACACAAATTTGGAATATTATATTTGTGTGCAAATTAAAGCGGATAATTTTAACAAATTATGGCGGTTAATACAATGAAAACTAAGGCCTAAATAGAATTAACCACATTATACCCTGTTTACTTCTTATCTAATTGTGAAGGTTCCGCTTTTACCACGATAGTTTTGGCTATTTTATCATGCAAACTACGGCGCTTCTTATTGGCAATCATCATCACAAAATCTACAACCAAAATAACTTGACCAATGGTTGGGATGTTATATGCCAAATTGGTCAATAAAGTACGCATCAAAATTAGATTGGTGATAGAGGGCAATTTTCGGCTTTTTACATCCAAAATACGCACGCCAGTGATTAGCTTACCGATGCTTTGACCACGTTTTATCAGCATAAATATTTGTACAAAGAATAATGCTAGCAATAAAAGTGCAGACAGCAGCGCTAAATGGGAAGGCACAGATTCAGCAAGTTGACCCAACAGTGCAGGGTCTTGTGCAGCGGCACTCAGTTTGTCCATATCGAAGTTTAGCCCTGATAATAGCGGCACCAAACATAATAGGGCTAAAGCCTGATCAATAATTACCGCCACAATACGGCTGCTAATAGAGGCAAGCTCAAACGGACCGTCTTTGACCGCAAGCTTGCCTGCCTTAGTGGTTTTCACTGGCTTATTACCAATTTTAAAAGGCGAACGACTTGATGCAGGTGACTGCGTGGGTGCTGTGGGCTCTTTTTTGCCATACAGATCCGCAACGCTGACTCGTTTAGAGTCGCTATCTGTAGTAGGCGTAGCACTGCTGCCGTGGGGAGTATAGTGCATCAGTCCATTGGTCATCTCACCAACGGTTTGCCACTGTGCCATGCCTTCATGCCACATTAAGTCGCTCAATTCAACCTGACCGGTAGCAAGCATGCTATTGAGCTCTTCTAGGGTGTAAGGTCCAGCTTGGACCTGATTTCTTGCAAGAAAGATCTTCATTGACGCGATAACCTTTTTTAATGTGTCTAATATAGTGCTTTTATTGTACGTTAAGCTGAGTCATTCAGCATTATCTTAATAATAAGTGCCGCTCTAAACGTTATCTTTATCGATACGTAAAAATGCGTTAACTCTATTATAACAAGTGAGGGCATAAACCGATAAAACAAGCGGGTAGCGATTAAAGAGTCTATAAGTTATTAGATAGCATGAAGATAGATCTTAATTAAGTAGGCATAAAAAACAGCGACCACAACGATAATCATCTTATCATTGTGGCCGCTGCAATGATTAAAACAAAGTATTGCTCTGCTCATAATCATTTAAATGCTATCTCAAGCAGCTACTGTTATTTCACTGCTTAATGAGAAGGCGAATAGCTACTAATACTATTACTATTAGTTACTAGCCATTTGCATTGGTATCGTCTGCTAAGAACATCCAAGTATCAAGAACAGAATCCGGGTTTAGAGACACTGAGTCAATACCTTGCTCCATTAACCAGTAAGCTAAATCTGGATGATCTGATGGGCCTTGACCACAGATACCGACATATTTACCTTGCTTACGGCAAGCTGCGATAGCTAGTGAAAGCAGTTTCTTAACTGCAGGATCACGCTCATCAAATAGATGAGAGACGATACCTGAGTCACGATCTAGACCTAGTGTTAACTGAGTTAAATCGTTAGAGCCAATTGAGAAGCCATCGAAGTACTCTAAGAATTCGTCAGCTAATAGGGCGTTGGTTGGAAGCTCACACATCATGATAAGCTCTAGACCATTTTCACCACGTTTTAGACCGTTGCTTTCTAAGATTTCAATCACTTGACGCGCTTCATCAGTGGTACGTACGAATGGAATCATAATCTTAACGTTGGTTAAGCCCATGTCATCACGAACGCGTTTTAATGCACGACACTCAAGGTCAAAACAGTCACGGAAATTTTCAGATACATAGCGGCTTGCACCACGGAAACCAAGCATTGGGTTTTCTTCTGATGGCTCATACAGCTTACCACCGATTAAGTTTGCATATTCGTTAGACTTAAAGTCAGACATACGAACGATAACTGGCTGGCTCTTGAATGCAACTGCTAGCGTTGAGATACCTTCAACCAATTTGTCTACATAGAAATCTACTGGAGACGCATAGCCTGCGATACGCTCTTTAATCGCTTGAGACACTTCACGTGGTAGCGTGTTCATATTCAATAGTGCTTTAGGATGCACACCAATCATACGGTTGATGATGAACTCTAGACGCGCAAGACCAACACCAGCGTTTGGAATTTGTGTAAATGAGAACGCACGATCTGGGTTACCAACGTTCATCATAATCTTAAATGGAAGCTCTGGCATAGCGTCGATAGAGCTGCTCTTCACTTCAAAGTCTAATAGACCTTCATAGATAAAGCCGCCGTCACCTTCCGCACAAGATGCGGTGACTTCTTGACCATCAGACAAGACTTCAGTCGCATTACCACAACCAACGATAGCGGGTACGCCAAGCTCACGAGCGATAATCGCTGCGTGACAAGTACGACCACCACGGTTGGTGATAATCGCAGAAGCGCGCTTCATAACTGGTTCCCAATCTGGGTCAGTCATGTCAGACACAAGTACGTCACCGACTTGAACTTTGTCCATTTCGTGGATGCTATTAACAACACGTACTTTACCTGAGCCAACACGTTGACCGATTGAACGACCTTCACAAAGGATTTTAGCGCCTTCACTTTGGATTAAGTAACGTTCCATAACGTTGCGGTCTTGACGGCTCTTAACAGTCTCAGGACGGGCTTGAACGATAAATAACTCATTGGTATCGCCATCTTTCGCCCATTCGATGTCCATTGCTTGACCGTAATGCTTCTCGATGGTTAACGCTTGCTTAGCAAGTTCGGTTAACTCTTCAGTGTTTAATGAGAACTGGTTGCGCTCTTCTTTTTCAACATCAACGGTCTTCACTGAGCGAGTGGTGCTACCTTCATCGCCATATACCATTTTTTGATGCTTGCTGCCTAAGTTACGGCGGATAACAGCAGGTCTGCCTTCTTTAAGCAGCTCTTTAGATAGATAGAATTCGTCTGGGTTAACCGCACCCTGTACAACCATTTCACCAAGACCATAGCTTGAGGTGATGAATACGACTTCATCAAAGCCACTTTCTGTATCTAGTGTGAACATAACACCGGCTGCGCCCGTTTCTGAACGAACCATACGCTGAATACCAGCAGATAGGGCAACGCCTGCATGCTCAAAACCTTGGTGAACACGATATGCAATAGCGCGGTCGTTATATAGGGATGAGAATACTTCTTTAATAGCGATTAAGACGTTATCAATACCGCGGATGTTTAAGTAAGTCTCTTGCTGACCAGCAAATGAGGCATCTGGTAAGTCTTCTGCAGTAGCAGATGACCGCACCGCAACAGCGATGTCTTCGCCGCCGCTCATGATTTCAAACGCTTCACGGATTTCTTTTTCTAGTGATTCAGGCAATTCTTGCTCGATAATCCAGTTACGGATTTTTTCACCAGTTTCTGTCAGTTTGTTAACATCTTCAACATCTAAGTTTTTAAGCTCATCATTGATTTTGTCTAATAAGCCTGTTTCAGTCAGAAAGTTATTAAATGCGTCGGCTGTGGTTGCAAAACCGCCAGGAACACTAACCCCAAGGTCTGATAAGTGGCTAATCATTTCGCCTAACGAGGCATTTTTACCGCCGACTTTATCGACGTCGTTTTTGCCTAACTTGTCAAGGGTAATAACTTGCGGTGCTGTCATGATAACTCCAGGAAATAAGGTTATTTTTCTAAATTATACCGCTATTTAAGTCGTTTGTGTATAGGTGTGCACGATTATACGAACGAGCCATAAATTTTAGATGACCTCATTTTTTAAGTAAGGCCTCTTAAAAATATAGACATCGTAAAAACGAGAAGACCTTACGGTTGCCATCTACGGTAATTGGATGTGATGCGACTATAACATTGAACTGATTTGTGAGTCCACGCCGCAAAATGAAGAGGGGGCAATTTAGGATAGGTAACGCCTTAACCAAAAAGCACTAATTATTTGCTGAATACATCGTATTTATTTTATTTATAGTTAGTTTTCAATTGATTTAGTTAAATAAAAAATTAAATTTGTGAAATAAATTTAATCATAAGCTGTTTTATTTATGGTTCTATTTTTACAATATGGACCTGTTAAATAACCATAGTAGAATCAGTTAAAGGCAAATATGATTGTAGCAATAGTTATTTTGTGCTGTAAAGTCGTAGGTCATAAAAATAGGATTGATAAACAAAATTAGGCTCATTGCTGATAAAGGCGTATAAATAGTTATGCTTCTTAAACACCTTAAAGGGGCATAATTTGTTACCATAGAACCATTATTTTTATCGGCTTATTCGGTGTTCCTGATATGTTGTCATGTCTTTGTTAATACTGATTGAGTCCGGCTACTCTCCTCTTCTAGTTTAATGACTTATGCCTATTGAGCCATTAAGCCTCTATATAAGATATACGCCTGCTAAGGATTTTTATGGATAATCTCATCAATACCTTGTCTGCCAAACCCACAATTCAAAACCGCAGTGCCCTTGCTGTTGATAAGCCTCAAGTGATTCGAGTGGCCTTTTTTATCTCAGATGGTACAGCGATTACCGCAGAAACTTTGGGCCGATCAATTCTAAGTCAATTTGCAAGCGTGCCGTTTGAAACCCGTGTTATTCCTTATGTAGATAGCATTGAGATGGCACAGGCAGCCGTTGCGCATATTAACAAGGCCTATCAAGAAACCGGTATCCTACCGCTGGTCTTCGATACTATTGTTGATTCAGAAATTCGCGAAGTGATTAATTCTGCTCAGGCCTGTAATTTGGATATGTATGAGGGGTTAATTGGGCGTATTACCGATGAGATTGGGGTAGAGCCGGATGGTCATTCAGGGCATGCCCATGATGATGTGGATTCTGAAACCTATAAATCACGTATTGATGCCGTGCATTTTGCGTTAGACAACGACGATGGGGCGCGTACCCGTCATTATGATATGGCAGATATTATCCTAATTGGTGTATCACGTTCAGGTAAAACGCCAACGTCTTTATATTTAGCGCTGCAATTTGGTATTCGAGCGGCCAACTACCCACTAACCGAAGATGATTTGTTTGATAATCAGTTACCAAAAGCACTACAGCCTCACCGCGGTAAGCTATTTGGCTTAATAATTGATACTGAGCGTTTGCAAAAGATTCGTCAAGAACGCCGAGCCGGTAGTCGCTATGCCAGTTATAAGCAGTGCGAAGAAGAGCAGCGTGCGATTCAGGCAATTTATATGACCCAAAGTATTCCAAGCCTCAATGTCTCAGAGATGTCAGTTGAAGAGATTGCAACTCGTATTTTACAAATTACTGGCCTAAAACGCCGTATTGGTTAAACCCTTAATAAAAGATTATTTGTGGTCATAGTGAGGCATTGTAACGTGTAATATACGTTATAAGTGGCCGCTTACGCTGACCTAGAAGCACAAAATTGATATAATGTCACAAACCCTATTTATAACAATAAGAGGATGGTATGTCTAAAAAACAGAAAGGCGACGAAACCAACGATATCAAAAGTGGTGACAAAAAAGAGGATAGCGAAGTGTCTAATCAAGACAGTGGTAGCGCGCCAAGTACAACGCCAGAGGCGACGAAAGCAAAAGTCGGTAGTAAAGGTTCTTTAGGCGATAATCTATTTCATCCTAATCTTATTAGTCCGCTTGATAACGATCGTATTCGTATCAATTCAGGTTTTACACGCGATTCTGAACGCATCAAAAACGACAAGCATGACTTTGAATATGATGCGGTCGTGATTGGTGCCGGTCCTGCCGGTGAAGCCGCAGCGATGAAGCTTGCTAAATCTGGTAAAAAAGTGGTTGTGGTTGATCCGCGTACCCAAGTCGGTGGTAACTCGGCGCATGTGGGTACCATTCCAAGTAAAGCACTGCGTCAGTCGGTATTCAACTTAATTAACTATCGCCGTGACCCTTTATTTTCACAAGGTCTTGATTATTACCAAGTACCGCTGAATAAAGTATTGACCAAAGCCCGTAAAGTGGTGCGTAGTCAAGTTGAAACCCATACCCGTTTTTATGAGCGTAACCAAATCGAAGTGCGTCACGGTTGGGCAAGCTTCGTCGACAAACACACGCTTAATATTGAATTGGGCGATGGGATGGGCTACGAGACAATCACTTTTAATAAGGCGATTATCACCGTTGGTAGCCGCCCATATCACCCAGACTTATTAGACTTTGATCACCCACGGGTGTTTGATTCTGACAAAATCCTTCAGATGGATTATGTGGTCAAAAAAATCATCATTTATGGTGCTGGCGTGATTGGCTGTGAATATGCGTCAATCTTCACCGGTCTTGGCTACAAAGTTGATCTGATTAACAACCATGATGAGCTCTTAAGCTATCTGGACAAAGAGATTAGTGATGCTCTAGCGCACGACTTTAGACAGTTTGGTGTGTTGGTTCGTCATAATGAAGAAATCGAGAAGCTAGAGACTTTTGATGATTATGTGGTTCTACATTTAAAGAGCGGTAAACGCATCAAATCAGACGCTATTCTTTGGTCAAACGGCCGTTCAGGTAATACAGAAAGCTTGAACTTAGATGCCATTGGTCTAAAAGCCAATAACCGTGGTCAGTTAAAAGTTGATGATACTTATCGTACAGAAGTTGATAATATTTATGCTGCTGGTGATGTGATTGGTTGGCCATCGCTTGCATCTGCTGCTTATGACCAAGGCCGCTGTGCCGCTGCCTTTATGGTAGGCGATGAAGATGCTGAACCGGTATCTAGCGTACCAACTGGTATTTATACCATTCCTGAAATCTCTAGTATTGGCAAGACTGAGCAAGAGTTAACCGATGAGAAAGTACCTTATGAAGTTGGTCAGGCATTCTTTAAGCATCTAGCGCGTGCTCAAATTATCGGTGAGCGTACTGGGGTATTAAAAATATTATTCCACCGTGAGACGTTAGAAATTCTAGGTATCCATTGTTATGGTAACCATGCGTCAGAGATTATTCATATTGGACAAGCGGTTATGAAGTCTAATAACACGTTGGAATACTTTGTAAATACTACCTTTAACTACCCAACGATGGCAGAAGCTTACCGTGTAGCAGCTCTTAATGGATTAAACCGAGTGTTCTAAGGCTATTAAACCAAAAAAGTATCATTCAATAAGCAATTTATTGATATTTAATTAATAAGATTTCTTTAATAAGGACCGCAACTATGCGGTCCTTTTTTATTGTCGTAAACTATCATTCAAAAGATTTAATAAATCATACGCTCTCTCATCTGTATTACTGCCTCATAGCCTTAAAAACCCTCTCTCGAAACTATCAACATTTATTAAGAAGTTAAACTATAAAATGTCATTAAAACTTAATAAGACTTTGACATAGTGAAGCGTGTTAAATCGAGTCAGTAATTCAACACAAATAATAAAAACTAGAATTGGGGAATTATATGAAAGCCGATGCTAAGGACAATGAGATTGTAGAGGTAGGCTCACCTAAGGTTAATATCATATTCGCTTTATTATTGACGGTAACCACAGCCTACTTTATCTGGTGGGGATTAGAGTATACCAATAATTATCCTGTCATATTTATAACCGCCACTTTGTTTGGCGTATTTATGGCATTCAATATCGGTGGTAACGATGTTGCAAACTCTTTTGGTACATCGGTAGGTGCGGGTACATTAACCATACCCCAAGCACTAGGGGTGGCAGCCGTTTTTGAGGTCAGTGGCGCAGTCATTGCAGGTGGTGAGGTCACTGATACCATTCGTAAAGGGATTGTTGATCTCAATGGGTTGACCATTGAGCCTATGCAGTTTGTTTTTTTGATGATGTCAGCGTTATTGGCGGCCGCAATTTGGTTATTAATTGCGACTAGGAAAGGTTGGCCAGTGTCTACCACGCATGCCATTATTGGTGGCTTAGTGGGTGCTTCCATGGTACTCGGATTTACCTTAGCTGGGTTCAATGGGTCTGTTCAAACCGTAAAATGGGATAAAATTGGGCTTATTGCCGTGTCATGGGTGTTGTCACCTTTGCTAGGTGGGGCAGTGTCCTATGCTTTATTTTATCAGATCAAAAAATATATTCTAAGCTATAACGATTCTGCGGCAGAAGTTTTAAAGCGGTTGCATGAAAAAAAGCAGTTAGTGAAACAACAGGATAAAACCGCCTTTGAAAACTTAACTGAAATGCAAAAACTGGCGTACACCAGCTCTCTTGCGCGCGATGCGCAAGCCTATCAAGAGGAAAATATTAGTGAAGAAGATTTAGAGTCTGACTACTATAAAAAGATTTATCAAATTGAGCGTGAGCGCTATGAAGTAGACGCGTTCAAGGCATTACAAACATGGGTGCCATTAGTTGCGGCATTTGGGGGAGCAATTATTAGCTCAATGCTCTTATTTAAAGGACTTAAAAACCTACATTTAGGTCTCACTACTTTAAATAACTTTTTGATTATGGGTATGGTTGCTGCCATTATTTGGATGGCAGTATTCATCTATGCCAAGTCTCTTGAGAATAATAATAAAAATTTGCCTAAAGCGACGTTCATTTTGTTTAGCTGGATGCAGGTGTTTACAGCGGCTGGATTTGCCTTTAGTCATGGGTCAAACGATATTGCTAATGCTATCGGTCCTTTTGCTGCTATTATAGATGTCCTAAAAACGGGAGCAATGAATCAACAGGCGGCAGTGCCAACTTTGGCGATGATAACATTTGGTGTGGCTTTAATAGTAGGGCTTTGGTTCATCGGTAAAGAGGTAATTCAAACGGTCGGTACCAATTTAACAAAAATGCATCCAGCTTCGGGCTTTTCAGCTGAGTTATCAGCCGCAGCGGTAGTAATGGGTGCGTCACTATTGGGCTTACCGGTTTCAAGTACCCATATTTTAGTTGGGGCTGTACTGGGTATTGGTCTTGTCAATCACAATGCAAACTGGGGTCTAATGCGTCCTATCGCTATGGCATGGGTGTTGACCTTACCTGTAGCCGCGGTCATAGCCAGTGTCGCCTTCTTACTACTCAATATATTATTTTAATTAAATTGGGGCGTAATGGGTTGTTTTACTGATAATGATTTACCTATAGTACGTCAGTTGGATTATAAATATTTAACAAGTTCAAACGACGCTTAAATGAGATGACGTTTTAATATACTCTATAATGTATCTTAGAAGACTGCTAGCGAGCAGTCTTTTTTGGTTTATACTTAAGATAACTCATGTACCATGATTTGACTAAACAGCCTAACAAGCTAGCAACCATGCAATTTTGCAACCTAACAACGTGGCACTTAAAAACTTGCAAGTTTGAATAGGCTAGTGTTGAATAACGGAAGAAGAAGCTCAACTACTCCTAGTTCATGACACAAGTTTAACGTCTCTAAAAGCGTGAATGATATACAAATAAGGATTTAACAATGACAACACAAACTTATGATGAAAATAATGTATTTGCTAAAATGCTAAAAGGCGATATTCCTTGCCATAAGGTATATGAAGATGATAAAACCCTCGCCTTTATGGATATTATGCCTCAGGCTAAAGGTCATGTATTGGTGATTCCAAAACAACAAGCGGTGGATTTAAGTCAATTAGAGCCTGAATATGCCAGTGCTGTATTAATGACTGCAAAAAAAGTCATGCAAGCTCAGCGTCAAGTGTTTAATCGAGAAGGCATTGTACAGATGCAATTAAATGGCGCAGAAGCTGGTCAAACCGTCTTTCATTACCACGTGCACCTGATTCCATCGAGTATTCATGAGCTTGGTAAACACGCAAACGGTCAAGCAGATATGGCTGAACTTGCTAAACAAGCTGAGCAGCTTTCTGAAGCAATTGAATAATCGTGTTCTGATAGGCAACAATTATCTCTAATATCTCGATAGACTCTATTTTAACTTGAGTTTTGATAGCGAGTCTTTACAATACGGGCTTGTCCTTTAGAGGGCAGGCCTTTTAGGTTTTTAGGTATTTATCCTCAAGGGTAAATATTTTATTGCTATAGTCAGATAAGTCTAAAATGGTTACAAGGTAAGCGAGCGCAAGTACGATAAGTGTAGGCTTATCAAGGTTAACGCCGTAACCGTTTAGTAGCTCACCGACTATATTTACTAATTTAGCTATTGAGTGGCACATGACCTCGAATCCAACAGATACCCAAAGCGAAACTCAGCATCCATTATTACAGCCGCTATATATAGGCGGGCTTGAGATTAAAAACCGGCTGATGGTGGCACCGATGGCGGGGGTGACAGACAATCCTTTTCGCCGACTGTGCAAATCATTTGGTGCCGGTCACGCAGTCAGTGAAATGATGACAGCAGATACCACGCTTTATGCGCACAAAAAGTCGCTGTTTAGAGCCAATTTTGATGGCGAGATAGCACCAATATCAGCACAAATTGCTGGTGCCGATGTCGATAAATTAGCAGAAGCGGCTCGTTATCAGGTCAATAACGGAGCACAAATTATTGATATCAATATGGGCTGCCCTGCCAAAAAGGTATGCCGCAAGCTGGCAGGTTCTGCGCTGCTCAAAGATGAAGACTTGGTCGCCCGTTTGCTTGATGCCACTGTTGCGGCTGTCGATGCGCCAGTTACCTTAAAAACACGTTTGGGTTATGAAAACGGTCAAGAAAATATTTTAAGAGTTGCCAAGCGTGCCGAAGAAGCCGGCATTGCTGCTATTGCCATTCATGGTCGTACGCGTGAAGATAAATATGGCGGACAGGCGCGTTATGAGCTTATTCGTGAAGTAAAAGAACTGGTTAATATTCCTGTTATTGCTAATGGCGATATCGATAGCCCGCAGAAGGCGATTGAGGTCTATAACAAAACTGGCTGTGATGCGATTATGATAGGGCGTGCCGCACAAGGTCAGCCGTGGCTATTTCGAGATATTGCCCATTATCTGCAGATAGGCGAGACGTTAGATGCGCCTGATATCGATCAATTAAGAGAAATCGTATTAACCCATCTTGAAGATCTGTATGCCTTTTATGGGGAATACTCAGGCTGCCGAATTGCGCGTAAGCACATCGCATGGTACACCTCTGGCATTGAGGATTCGAATGCCTTTAGACAGGCCATGTATGGTGAGGAGACGACGTCAGGCCAATATAAAGTCGTCGATAAATTTTTATCTGCTCAGCATTTAAGAGAAAGCTAATTTCATTTATATTACCAATTTCATTTATATTAAATGAAAGCACCACTAGGCTTATCAAGTGATTTGAGATAAATTAAAGCGACCGGTATGACGCTTATTAAACGATTCTACCGCACGCTTTTTATATGAGAATGCCCCTATGTCTGATACCAATGCTCAGCCTCAGTTTAATCAAAACATGCCTCAGTCTAGTGCTAATCATGATGCTGAGCCTGTCATTTGTGTTAATCATTTATCTATTAAAGCTGATACGCTAAGCTTAGTGGATAGCCTCTCATACCAAATTCGCCGAGGTGAGACATTAGCGATAGTGGGTGAGTCAGGCTCAGGTAAATCCCTATCGAGTTTAGCTATTTTAGGGCTGTTGCCAGAAGGTCTCATGGTACAAGCAGAGGTGCATCTGCAAGGTGCTGGCGAATTGCCGATCAGTCAGCACCCAAACGACAATACAAAAAACATCATTAATCGAGAAAAAGTATTTAAGGCTATTCGCGGTAATAAGATAGCTATGGTGTTTCAAGAGCCGATGACGGCGCTTAATCCGCTACATACCATAGACAAGCAGATTGCTGAGAGTCTGCGTGTAGCCGGTGTGGCAAAGTCAGAAATTAAGCCACGCATCCTTGAGCTGTTAGCCGATGTTAATATTAAAGATGCTGCAGCGAAGCTTAATCGTTATCCACATGAGCTGTCAGGTGGGCAGCGTCAGCGGGTGATGATTGCGATGGCATTGGCACAAAACCCCGATATTCTAATAGCCGATGAGCCGACCACTGCACTAGATGTGAGTCTGCAACACGAGATATTACAGCTGCTTGATAGACTCAAAAAGCAGCACGGTATGGCAATGCTGCTGATTAGCCATGACTTAAATCTAGTGCGCCGTTATAGCAATCAGATTATTGTTATGCGTCAAGGTCAGGTTATTGAGCAAGGCGACAGTGATGCGCTGTTTGCCAATCCGCAAAGTGAATATACTAAGTCGCTGATTAACCAAGTTTTTGGTCAGCCGCTACCTATCCGCACGGACACAGCATCTAAAGTCGCCATCAGAGTACAAAATCTATCAGTGGCCTTTCCTGCTAAAAAGTCACTCTTTGGCGGGGTAAGTCAGTGGATGCACGCTGTCAATAATATCAGCTTCATTTTAGTGCAAGGCATGTCACTAGGTATTGTCGGTGAGTCCGGCTCAGGTAAGACGACCTTAGCATTGGCATTATCTCGATTATTGAGTCATCAGGCCAAAGTGACCGGTAAAATTGATATTAATGGCACTGATATAAATAGCCTAAGCAAATCGAAGCTACGTGATTTTCGCTCACATATCCAGATGGTGTTTCAAGACCCCTTTGCTAGCATCAATCCTCGATTTAATGTCATGCAAATTATTGAGGAGGGACTGCTGGTACAAGGTGTCAACAAACAGCAGCGCAGCCAAGCGGTATTAGACGCTTTAAGAACGGTACATTTGCCTGACAACTTTGTACACCGCTATCCACATGAGTTATCTGGCGGTCAACGTCAGCGTGTGGCTCTGGCAAGAGCACTAATTATGCGTCCGCAAGTTATTATTCTGGATGAACCTACCTCTGCACTTGATAGCAGCACTCAAGTGGCTATTGTGCAATTACTACGCGACATTCAGGCACAATTTAATATCAGTTACTTGTTTATTAGCCATGACCTGAAATTAGTACGGGCTTTATGTCAGCATATTATGGTACTGCGAGCAGGGGAGTGCGTTGAATATGCAAGTAGTAAGCAGTTATTTGACAATCCGCAGCATCCGTATTCACAGCTATTGGTCGCTACCAATCAGGATGATTTATAGTTATTTATAGTTAAGTGATATTTGTAGATTAAAAGTCAGTGAGCAATATACTAGGGCGTGTGGAACATTCGCAAATTAGCACTGCTGATAGCTAAAATTGTTTCAGACTAGGCGTAAACCGTCGTTAATGTCTAGACCTTGACTAGGTTTGCAACAACGTCTGGGGCGATTTTAGCATCAGCCTCACTCGAGCACAGCTCTCGCCTTGCGAACGGGCAAAGCAGTGCTTTGCTTAATCCGTTCTCAGGGG